>NZ_RAWP01000009.1:0-154878 GCF_003668935.1 Corallococcus sp. AB032C
CCAGCAAGGACATCACCCACCCGCCGCGCCAACCCATGCCACACCCCTTCAATAAGGCCTGGGAGGGAGGGTGTGTCGCGCAAGGGGTTGCGCCAAGTGCCCCTGGGTCGTGACGTGCTCGCTTGCCTGGACCGACGCGGTGTACGGCGGGGCCACGCACGGCGCGGTCGGTATACTGCGCGGCTTCATGAAGACGGACACGTTGAAGGCGCAGCTCAAGCGCACGTTGCGGCGCGACCTGTGGATCGCCGTCGCTCCCGCGACGCTGCTCATCGCGGTGGCGTTCGCGGTGACGTTCTATTTCGTCAAGCCCGCGCCGCCCAAGACCCTGGTGATGGCGTTGGCGCCGGAAGAGGGCGGCTTCAACTACATGGCGAAGCGCTACCAGAAGTTCCTCGCGCAGCACGGGGTGACGCTGGAGCTGCGCAACACGAAGGGCTCCGTGGGCAGCGTGGCGCTGCTCAGCGCGGAGGACAGCGGGGTGGACATCGCCTTCGCGCAGAGCGGCACCACCGGTGGCAAGGGCCAGGAGGTGCCGGAGCACGTGGCGTCGCTGGGGAGCCTCTCCTACGTGCCGCTGTGGGTCTTCTACCGGGGCGAGCCCGTGGACGACGTGCGCGGCCTCGCTGGCAAGCGCATCGCGGTGGGGCCCGAGGAGAGCGGCACGCGCGCGCTGGCGATGACGCTGCTCCAGGCGAACAAGGTGGACACGGCGCCCACGGAGTTGCTGCCGTTGGATCGGGACGCGGCCATCGACGCGCTGACGCAGGGCAAGGTGGACGCGGTGTTCCTGGTCTCCATGGCGGAGTCGCCGCGCATCCAGAAGCTGGCCGCGGTGAAGGACGTGCGCCTCTTGAGCTTCAATCGCGCGGAGGCGTACACGCGCCGCTATCCGTACCTGTCACGCCACGTGCTGCCTCGGGGCGTGTTCGACTTCGCCAAGGACGTGCCGGACCAGGACGTGGTGCTGCTCTCTCCCAATGCGCTGCTGCTGGCGAAGGACACGCTGCACCCGGCGCTCGCATACCTGCTGATGCGCGCGGCCAGTGAGATCCACGGCTCGGCGGGCATCCTGGACAAGACGAACGAGTTCCCCGCGCCGCTCGCGGCGGGCTTCGCGCTGAGCAGCGAGGCGAAGCGCTACTACGCGTCGGGCGTTCCGCTGCTGCAGCGCTACCTGCCCTTCTGGGCGGCGAACCTGGTGGACCGGCTGTGGGTGATGCTGGTGCCCATCATCGCGGTGGTGGTGCCGCTGGGGCGGGCGGTGCCCGCGATGTTCCTGTGGCGGGTTCGCTCGCGCATCCACAGGTGGTACGCGCGGCTGAAGGAGATTGAAATCCAGCTGGAGGAGGACCCGGATCAGGAGATGCTCCAGGCCATGCTCAAGCGGTTGGAGGAGGCTGAGCGCGAGGTGAACCGCATCGCGGTGCCCATCGCCTACGCGGAGAACCTGTACTTCTTCCGCGAGCACGTGGACGTCGTGCGCCGTCGGCTCACCCGCAGACTCGCGGGCGCGCCCGAGCACAAGGACGGGCACCCATTGCAGATGCCGGCGTGACGCGCTGAGCGGTGCGTGGCGGCCCGGGCCTGGGGCCGCCCTTGGGAGACTTCAGGGGGCGATGCCGAGCAGCTCGCGGATCTGCCGGGCCATGGCGATCTCCGACTCGTGCACGTGGCCGTCGCCAGCGATGAGCGTGTGGACGGCGTCGAGGACGGCCTTGGGGTCCTCGCGCAAGATGCCCAGGTTCGGCGGCGGGAGCGGATGGCCCTCCTGGAGGCAGCGGGTGAGGGCGCTGAGCTCCGTCAGCGGCACGCTGAAGCCGCGCGCGGTGTCGATGATGGAGTCAATCTCCTCGCGGGTGACGCGGTCGTCGCTGGTGGCCACCTGGAGCAGGAGCTTGATGACCTCGATATGGAACTGGGCTTCAGGGGGCAGCGGGGCGGCCATGTGGGTTGCATCCTCCAAGGATGTCCAGGCTGACCTGCCAGGGGGGGAGTCGTCCAGCCCGACGTCGCCGCCCCGTCAGCGAGCGGAAACGCGCCGCGCGGCGATGCCTTTGCTCCCGAATGGGTGACGCAGGACTTCGCGGCAGGCGGCCGCTTCCGACAGGCCTGTCATACCTCTTTGGAGGGATGGGCCCTGTTTCAGCCCTCGTAATACTTGATGGGTATTGCAAACGGGGGTTGTACCCATGGGCAAGGCGCGGAAGTTCCTGTCGCATGAGCAGGCGTTGGTCGCGGAGCTGAAGGAAGCGCTGGGCAACGCCCGGACGCTGGAGGACGTCTACGAGGCCCTCTCCCGGGCGCTCCTCTCGCTCTGTGAGGCGGACCACCTGGCGGTGGGCTGCGCGAATCCGGATGGGACGGCGGGGGTGCAGTGGAAGACGGACACCGTCCACCCCCTCCTCAAGGATTACGCGGAATGGGTGCAGGAGGACTTCGTCTTCCGAGCCACGGTGGCGCAGCCCAACCTGGTGCTCAGCGACGTCCAGATGCTGCGGGGGCAGCCCCTGGTGGAGACGGAGACCTTCCGGCGCAGCCAGGGCGCGGGACTGAAGCTCAAGCGCGTGCTGGCGTCACTCCTCTTCACGGAGCAGGACCTGAAGGGCGGCGTCGCGATGTACCGGGAGTCCTCCCGGCCCTTCACGCTCCGGGCGCAGTGGTTCCTGCAGCAGATCATCCCGTACATCTCCCGGGCGGTGGCGCGGCTCCAGGAGCTCTACGCCGTCCGCTTCGAGCGGGACCTGCTGAAGGCCATCGCGATGGGCGCGAACCCGGTGCTGGTGCTCAACAGCCTGGGGCGGAAGGTGGCGGACACGGGGCCGGCCATTCCGCTGCTGGAGCAGTGGTTCGCGTCCCACGAGCTCAGTGACGGGGTTCCCCGCGCCTGGGCGGAGCGGGTGAGGGCGCTGTCCCGCTTCGACGTCGCGGTGGATCCACGGCTGGAGTCCCTCACGTTGGAGCGCGGCGCGGACCGGCTGGACGTGACGTTCAGTCCCTCCGCCGTCAGCTGGGGGGGCCGCAACCTGTGGCAGGTGCGGATGCACGAGCGGGTCCACTGGCTGCGCCCGGACTGGAAGGAGAAGCTCACCGCCCAGGAGTCACGCGTGGCGGACTGTCTTCACGAGGGGCTGGCGAACAAGGAGATCTCCTCCCGGTTGGGGTGCTCCGTGGAGACGGTGAAGGTCCACATCAAGTCGCTGTTCGAGAAGACCGGCATCCACAGCCGCGGGGAGTTCGTCGCCAAGGGCCGCCGAGAGTGAGACGTCCGGTTGGACCTCGTCACCCGGGGACAGCGCTCATAGCGCGCGAGCGAAGAACTCCCGCAGGTGGCGGGCGTAGCCTTCGGGGTCCTTCTGGGCGTACTCGCCGTGGGCCGCTTGGGGCACCAGCCACTGCTCGCGGGGCTCGCAGGCGGTGCGGTAGAGGCTGCCGTCCAGCTTCTGGGGGCCGTCCGGGTCGCTGCCGCCGTTGATGAGCAGCAGCGGCCGGCCTTCCAGGCGGCACATGCCGTCCACGGGCCGCACGGCGTCCACGTCGATGCCGGACCGGCGCATCCCCCACAGCACCGCCCAGGTGCTCAGGCCGTAGTGGGAGCCCATGTCCCGCGCCAGGTCCGGGAACGCTCCCGCCGCCGCCACCGCCTTCACCCGCGCGTCCTCCTGCGCCACCAGCAGGGCTGTCGTCCCGCCCATGGAGAATCCGAACAGGCCCACGCGCCCCGGGGTGACGTCCGGCCGGGCCCGCACGAAGGCCAGGGCCGCGCGCACGTCCTCGCGCTCGCTGTCGCCCCAGCCAATCGCGTCGCCTTCGCTTTCGCCCTGGCCGTGCAGGTCGAAGAGCAGGACGCCGTGCCCGGCCTCCGCCAGCACCCGGGCTTCGAAGAGGACTCGCGTGCGGTTGTCCGCGAAGCCGTGCACCAGCACCACCGCCGTCCCGTCGCGCGACGGGACGTACCACCCCTGGAGCTTCCGCCCCGCGGCCTCGAAGGACACGTCCTCCAGGCCCGGCAGCGCGTCCGGGCCGGAGGGCCGCGCCACCGGGCCGCGCGCCGGGTGCACCAGGGCCTGGGCCGTGCGCAGGCCTCGCGCCGCCGTGACCCCGCCCATGCCCAGCGTGCCCAGGGCGAGCCCCAGCGCGGCGATGCGACCCCAGCGGACGCGGTACTGCTTCGTGGACACGGTCAGCTCCGGAGGGGGCCGCTCCCCGCGCGCCAGCGCTCGACGAGGTTCGTCACGGCGGTCCCCCAGTCGGGATATTCGAAGGTGAATCCCGCGTCCAGCAGCCGGCCAGGCACCACGCGGCGGCTCTTGAGCAGCAGCTCCGTGTCCGTGCGCATGAAGAACGCGCCCACCTCCAGCATCCACTTCGCCGCCGGCAGCCCCACGCTCACGTGCGCCGCCTCTCGCAGCTTCGCCATCAGCTCGCGCTGGGGCAGGGGATTCGGCGCGGCCAGGTTCACCGGCCCGTCCAGGTCGTCGCGCTCCAGCAGCAGTTGCACCGCGCGCACGAAGTCCTGGCCGTGGATCCACGACACGTACTGCCGCCCACTGCCCGCGGGGCCGCCCAGCCCCCGGCGCGTCAGGCCCAGGAGCACGTCGAAGATGCCCTCCTTGTCCGGGCTCATCACCATCGCGGTGCGCAGCGCCACCTTGCGCGTGTGGGGCGTTTCGGCTTCCGCCAGCGTGCGCTCCCAGGCCAGCGCGATGTCGATGCTGCGCTTCCAGTACGCGGGCACCCCCGGCTCGTTCCCGCCAATGAGCCCGGTGGCCTCGTCGTTGGGCGCGTCCATCCGGTGCGCGTACAGCGTCGCGGTGCTCATCTGCAGCCACACGCGCGGCGGCTTCGCGGCCTGCTGGATGGCCTGGCCCACCACCCGCGTGGAGTCCACCCGCGAGTCCATCATCTGGCGCAGGTTCTCCTCCGAGTAGCGGCAGTTCACGCTGCGTCCCGCCAGGTTGATGACCGCGTCGGCGCCATCCACCTCCTTCACCCAATCACCCAGGGTGCGTCCATCCCAGGACACCGTGCGCGCCTCGCCCCGGCCTCCCCGGCTGATGAGGACGACGTCATCCCCTCGCGCGGTGAACGCCCGCGCCAGCAGGGCGCCCACCTGTCCCGTGCCACCCGGAATCACGACCTTCATGGACGAAACCCCCTCATGGATTGCGACACCCGGAGGCATAGCGCGCACCCCGTCCGGGCCGCACGGTCCCCGGAAATGGGCCCCCGGGCCGTCCTGGTGCCGCCGATGAGCCCCGCTTTTCCCCGGCTCCGGAGCCCGACGGTGGGGCATTTCCCGGGATGTCCCGGGTCGGGCGGAAGAAACCCACCGGCTCGGAGGGAAAATGCGATGCGTCACGCAACCGGGGACACGTCCGGACGAAAATGGGTCATCCCCCACCTCGAAGTCTTGAGGGCCGTCATGATCATCCCGTCCCGCCCGCTCTCCGCGACCCGCCCCTCGACGAACTCCGCGTCGGCCACGACCTCCACGGCCCGTATCATCCCGAAGGCGTTCTCCTCGGTCTCCACGTTCGAGTCCGGCGCGTCGGCGAAGAAGGCCCCGACGACGCCCACGACGCCGGTTCCCGCGCCGCAGGTGCCGGTGGAGGACGTGCCGCCCAAGTCGGATCCCCGCTACGACGGGCTGAAGGACCAGGCGCTGATCAACGCCCTGCACGACGCGGTCAGCAAGCACAAGGACCTGGGCTACAACCAGGCCCGGAAGATCATCTTCACCACGCTCGACAACCACGACGGCAAGGTGAAGTGCGTCTACACGGGCAAGGAAGTGGCGACGAACAAGATCCCCAACAGCAACGTGATGAACACCGAGCACACCTGGCCCCAGTCCAAGGGCGCCACGGGCGCGGCGAAGGCGGATCTGCACCACCTGTTCCCCACCGACAGCAAGGCCAACTCCATCCGGGGCAACTGGCCCTTCGGCACGGTGAAGAACGTGAAGTGGGAGGAGAACGGCGCCAAGTTCGGCACCGACGAGAAGGGCCGCACCGTCTTCGAGCCGCCCGACGAGCACAAGGGCAACGTGGCGCGCGCGCTGTTCTACTTCTCCACCGTCTACAACAAGCACATCCCCGCGGACGACGAGGCCGTGCTCAAGCAGTGGAACACGCTGGACAAGGTGGACGCGGCGGAAGTCGCGCGCAACGACGCCATCGAGACCTACCAGCAGAACCGCAACCCCTTCGTGGACGACGCGTCGCTGGCCGACCGCATCGCGGACTTCTAGAGTCCGGGGCATGTCCCGTCCCCTCGCGCCCCTGTGGGCGCTCGTCCCTGGCCGCACCGGTGTCCCCCTGCTGAAGGTGGGGGGCACGCCCGAGGCGCCGGGATCCCTGGAGTGGCCCGCCTGCGCGATGTGCGGCGGGCCCCAGCGCTTCCTCTTCCAGTTGCCGCACGTCGAAGGACGGCTGGACCTGGCGCCGCACGCGTCGGTCCACGTCTTCCAGTGCGAGAACCCCGACACCGTCTGCTTCCGCTGGGACCCGGAGGAGGGGGCCAACGCGGCCGTGCCGGTGAATGCGGGCGCGCCGTCCGTGAGCGCGCCGCCGGGGCCGGTGAAGCCGTACGCGGAGTGGACGCTCGGCTTCGAGCCCGCCACCGAGGACACCGAGGCCCTGTCGGTGGACGTCAACGAGGCCACCGAGGAGCAGCTCCTGGCGCTGGACCGCGCGCAGGCGGAGGCGCCGGAGAGCAAGGTGGGCGGCGTGCCCGTGTGGCTCAACGGCGAGGGCACCCCGGAGTGCTGTGACGCGCCCATGCGCTTCGTCGCGCAGCTGGCCGCGATGCCGTTCGGCCTGGACTTCGGCGACAACGGCCGGGGCTACCTCTTCCGCTGCACGCGCGAGGACTGCGTGCGTCCGTTCCGCTTCCTCACCCAGGGCGCCTGAAGCGGCGTCAGGGCGCGGTCAGGTCCTTCAGCCGCTTGGCCATCATCGTGGTGGAGTCCTCCAGCCACTGGATGCACTGCTCGGGGTTCACGAAGAGACCCTGGGCGACGGCGTCGAGGAACACCGGCGGCACCCAGGCGATGAGGTAGTCCCCCGTCTGGGTGCTGGACTCCGGGTCCTCGCGGAACATGCCGACCCAGGTGTCCCAGGGGGGAAGGTTTTCCACGTCGAAGTAGCCCCGGGTGGCCAGCTCGGCCGCGCCGTCGCATAGGTTGTCATCCGGGAAGTAGACGATCAGCCGGCCCCCTTGAAGACGTCCTCCCTCGCGCGGCGGGAGGGCCCGCGGTGGCTGGCCCCGCAGGGCATGGTGCCGCTCGCTGAGGACCCGCTCCATCATCTGGAAGCGGTCGCCATCCACCATCAGCCGGGGCTGGAAGCCGGGTGTGCGCAGGCAGAGGGCCGGTGTGTCCGGATCCGCTCGGGGGGCGCACCATTGGATGGTCTCATCGAGCACTTCGAAGAGCGCATCCCGCCCCCACGCGCCATTGGGCACGTCGTACAGCAGGCGCGAAGGGCCGGGCTCACGGCTTCCCGGGGGGCGTGGAAAGAGGCTCATCGCTGCATCGCCTTGAGCAGCTTCTGGGCGTCCTCCGCGCTGAGCTTGCCGGCCTCCACCAAGTCCAGCACGCGGCGCATCTCGTCGTCGGGGATGCCCCGGGACTGGGGCGGAGGGGGCGGTGCGGGCGGCCGAGGCCGGTGGTGCTGGGCCCCCTGGCCCGCCCAGGGCGGCGCGCCCCAGGAGTTTGCCCAGGCGTGGGCCCACTGGTTCGCGTGGCGCTCGGCGCGGCGCTGCCAGCGCTCCGCCTGACGCTGCCAGCGCATGGAGTCCTCCTCCCAGGCTTCCGCGTCCTCGCCGCGTGAACGGCCCGAGTCGCGGATGCGCACCGAGCCCAGCTCCGTCTCCAGCAGGATCGTCGTCGCCGCCTGGGGGTTGGACGGGTAGCGCGTCTGCGCCGAGCCCAGCGACGTATGGGCCGAGATGTTCACATCCAGCCCGGGCACCAGGCGCAGCTCCACCGCGCCCACTTGCGTCCCGATGCGGTGCTCGCCCACGTCCAGCGCGTCCACGTCCAGCTTCACCGCGCCCGCGGTGGCGTGCACGTGGAGGGTGCCGCCCACGCGCTCGCCGATGATGCGGCCTGCGCCCGTGCGCAGGGTCAGCTTGCCGTGCACGTCGCGCAGGCTCGCCGTGCCCGCGTCGGTGTTCAGCTCCAACTCGCAGTCCTTCAGGCCGGAGATGCGCACCGCGCCCGCGTCCAGCAGGAGCTTCGCGCGCACGTCGGGCGGCACGAACAGCTCCGCCTGTCCGCCGTGGCGCCAGAACAGTGACAGGAAGCCGGCCTCACGCGGCATCAGCTCCACCTTCGTCACCCGGCCGTGCTCCTGGATGCGCGTCTCCACCCGGCCGTGCGTCACCAGGTAGGGCTTCTCTCCCTCCGGCAGCGGCGACACGACGAGCGTGGCGGCGGGCGCGTGCAGCACCAGCTCCGCGTGCTGTCCCCACGGAATCGCGTGGCGCTGGGTGCTGTCGCGCGAGGAAGACGAGGCGTCGGAGGACGGCGTGGCTTCAGGGTCCATCATGGGTGGTTACTCCCGTGCCTTCTTGAGACGTTGAGCGGCCTCGTCCGCGTCGATGAGCCCGGCCGCGAGGTCATCGAGAATCTGCGCCCGGCGCGGAGAGCCGCGCTCCCGGGACGGAGGTGGCGGTGGAGGAGGCGCGGGAGGCGGCGGGCCTCCGGGCGCCTGGCCCAGGGCCTCCACCACGTCGTCCAGCCGCGCCACCACCGTCGGATAGGAGAGGCCCAGCGCCTGCTCCACGTCCTTGATCTTCCCCCGGCACGCGATGAACACGCGCACGAACGCGAGCTGCTCCGGCGACAGCTGCTGCACCCAGCCGGTCGTGAAGCGCCCCTCCACCGCGGACGCGCACCCGTCGCAGCGAACCCGTTCGATGACGGTGCCGCCTCCACAGACGGGGCAGCGGGTGGGCACGGGCCAGGTGGACTTGGAGGTTGTCATGGTTGGTTCTTCAGAAAATCAATTTCTAGATTGAGAATATTGATTTCTATGGCGCTGGCAAGGGCTGGAGTTCATTTCCAGGAAAGACGGACACTTCCGAGCCGGTGGCCACGAAGGCGGAGTGGGGCGTGCCCCGGAGGCATTCGGAGAAGGCGGGGCCGTAGAAGCGGGCCACGTCGCAGTCGAAGGCGGTCTCCTGGGCGCGCCAGACGCTCCATCGGGGATGCTCCACGCGGTACTCGGCGCAGCCGCCGTCGCGCTGGGCGGTGTAGCCCCAGTAGTGCTCGGTGATGAACTCCTCCTGGGAGCCGGGGGCGCTCTCGGACGGCGTGCCGAGCGTCCGGGCCGACAGCTGGTGCCAGCGGCCGTGGGACTTCCAGGCGTACTCGACGTGGCCGGGCGCGCCGGTGTCCGCGCCGTCCATGTTCACGGCGTGGCGCATGGGGTGCGCGACGTAGGGCTCGTTGTAGAGGACTCGCGCCACGGTGGCGATGGCGAGCCGGGGCACGATTTCGCGCACGAACACCACGCCGCGCCGCCAGCCTTCGGGGCCCAGGCGGCGCACGTAGAAGCGCAGGTTCACCTCATCGAAGTCCCGGTGGAACGGCACCACGAGTCCCCGCACGCGCGTGTCGAGGAAGCGGAAGCCGACCATGCTCGCGAACGTGCGGCCCTGCCACGCGTCGAGCTCCGTGCCACGGGGAACGAGGGGCCGCAGCACCGCCGGATCCACCTCGTAGTTGAGCATCAGCAGGTACCGCCACGTCGCCGTCAGGAAGGGGCGCATGCGCGAGGTCTAGCGCGCACGCGACGCCCGGGCCCAGGCCCGCCCCCTTGCGCGGCTTCTGTCGCGCAGAAGCGCGGGCCGCCTTCAGGGAACGGCGGGCCGCGCCTGGGGCTTCCGGGAGGTGAGCCCCCGCTCCAGCCGCTCCCGCCACTTCAGCGCGGGCCGCTCCACGCCATGGTGCAGCGCGAGCGAGGCGAGCAGCACCGCCACGGCGCCGCCCAACACCGTGACGACGTGGAACGCGTCCATGCCATGGGGCGCCAGCGCGTCCCGCACGCCGTGCTGCACGGCCTTGTGCGTGAGGTAGACGGTGAAGCTCAGGACCGCGAAGGTCTTCACGCCCGGGATGCGGGCGCAGACGCGCGAAGCCGCGGGGCCCGCCAGCGCCAGCACCAGCGCCGCGAAGCCCAGCGCGGCCAGGGGGAACGACAGCAGGACGTAGGGGAGGTAGCGGAAGTGCTCCTCGTTGATGAAGAGGACGCCGCCCAGACACGCGAGTCCCACGACGGCCATCCCCCGCGCGCGGGCGCCGCGAGTCCAGCGCTCCCAGGCCTGTGGCCGGAAGACGCGCAAGGCCGCGAGCAGCACGCCGCACGTCAACCCGTCGAGCCGCGCGTATGTCGGGTAGTAGAGCAGCATGTCGAAATCGCGCCACCCCGGATCCGCGGGACCGAGCGCGGAGAAGTGGTGGAGCCACAGCCCGCCGCGCAGGAGCATGCCTCCGCCCATCACGGCCACCGCGAGCGCGATGAGGGACGGCGCGCGGAGTCGTCCTCGCAGCGCGAGCACGGTGAGCGGCAGCACTAGATAGAAGTGCTCCTCCACGCACAGCGACCACGCATGGGAGAAGCCGTTGATGCGCAGGCCGAAGTTCTGCGTGAAGGTGAGGAACCGCCACGCGGGCGTCACCAGGGGCCGCTCGCTCCAGGCCGGCACGAAGAGGTAGAGGCCCAGCACGACGAGGAAGGACGGAAGGATGCGCAGCGCGCGCCGCAGGTAGAAGCGCCGCAGTGACGGCGTCTCACCGCGCGACACCGGCTCCAGGAGCTGCGAGCCGATGAGGAAGCCGCTGAGCACGAAGAACAGCTCCACGCCCGTCCAGCCGAAGTTGGCGAACGCCTGGAAGGCCTCGTGACCCTGGGGGCGGGGGTAGTGGTAGACGACGACGACGAGGATGGCCAGGCCCCGGAGCAGGTCCAGGCCGGCCAGATGGCGCGGTTCGGTGGCGTTCAGCGGAGTCGGCTTTCAGCGGGGGGAAGTGCGCCCGATGCTAGCAAGCCGCGCCCCGGCCGCCAGTGACACGCCGCTCATCTCGTTCGGGACGCGCCGACCACGAGTTCGCGCAGGTCTTCCGCCCGGCTGCGCCCCAAGGCCCGACCGCCCAGGCGACAGGCTCTCGGAAACGAATGCGCTCCATTGGGATGAGAAGGTGAGAACCCTTTGGAGGCGCCCCGTCAGAGGCGCACCGAAAAAACCTGTCCGACAGTCGGACAGCTTTCGAGCCTCCCCGTCCGCGGTGCACCTCTCGAACCTGTCCGACCGCCAGCCGGGTCCGCAGAACCGCGGCTGGTGCGCTGCCCGGGCCGCGGAAACTTGTCGGACAGTCGGACAGGTTTTGGAGAACCGCCGCCGGGGGGCCTCCTCGTCGCCCGGGCCGCGGAAACTTGTCCGACAGTCGGACAGGTTTTGGGGCCGTGTCGGCCGGGAGCGTGGGCGCTCTCGGCTTCATGCTTCGGAGGGCGCCCGGCCCCCTGGGGTCAGGGCGTCTGGGAATCCAGGTCCTCCACCCTTGCTCGCAAGCGCGCCGGCACGCGTGCCAGGACCCGGAACTCCCGCGCGGAACGCTCGGTGTGCGCGGCTTCGCTCGTCGAGGAGGTCGATCAGCGTGACGGGCATGCGTGCCTCAATAGCTGCCGCCAATCATCAGCAGGCCCGAGTAGCGGCCGTCCCCCGCGCCAATGTCCTGCGAGGGCGCGAAGTTTTGCCCGAAGAGGAAGCTGTAGCTGCCTTGCACCTCGGCGGTGAGCTGGGGGTTGATCTTGAAGCGCACGCCCGCGCCCACGGGTGCGTAGCCCCCGGTGTCGTCGAAGAACCGGAAGAAGCTGCCCTCGCGCACCGAATAGCGCTCGACGCCGATTCCCCCGAGCACATAGGGCTGCAGCCGGGTGGGGGTGAAGCCAACCGTGAGCGCCGCCTGCGCTCCGTTTCGCACGAGGTCCGGCGTGCCGAAGAAGTCGGAGCTGTCCGCGACGGACAGGCTGCTCACGCCGCCGCTGTAGCCCAGCTCCAGGCCCACGTAGTCATTGGCGCGGTAGCCGACGACGACGCCATACGACGGCCCTGGATCCAGGTTGGGCGCGAGCTTGCCCGTGTAGCCCTCCACGCCCAATCCGAGGAGGAAGTAGGGGCCCTGCCAATCCACCCGTCCCATCCGCGTGGGCGCGTCCGACGGTGGGTCCTGGGCTCTGGCGGCGCCACCCGTCAATCCTGCCAGGCAGAGCCCCAACGCGATGCTTCGCCTCATGACCGCTCCCTTCATGTGTCGCGTGCGCAGCCAGAAGGTGACCTTGGGGGGAGGGGCGAACAACGAACGGACAGGCGGTACCCCGAAGGCCCACGGTTCCCCGGAGGGTGGGGGAGGCGACGCACGAAGCCAGTCCACTGCCTGGCTCCCCGCCCATCCCCTGTGACGCCCCGCGAGCGGCTTCCACCTTGAGCCGTACCCGGATGCCCTCGGTACCTCCTCCTCGCGTCCGGGAAGGGAGCACACCGCCATGAACGACGCCGCGCACCCCCCATCCGTCGCGGGCCCGTCCACCCCTGCTGTCCTTCATGCCCGCGCCCGGCGCGTCCTCGCGCATTTGGATGCGGTGCTGCCGGACGTGGACGCGCTCTATCGAGACCTGCACGAACACCCGGAGCTGTCCGGCCAGGAAGCGCGCACGGCCGCCCAGGTGGCGCGCCGGTTGGAGGCGGAGGGCTACGCGGTGAGCCGGGACGTGGGCGGCCACGGCGTGGTGGGCCTGCTGCGCAACGGCGACGGGCCCACGGTGCTCCTGCGCGGGGACATGGACGCGCTGCCCGTGGAGGAGAAGACGGGGCTGCCCTACGCGAGCCGCGTGCGGACGGAGGACGGCGAGCCGGTGATGCACGCGTGCGGCCATGACGTCCACACCGCGTGCCTGGTGGGCTCGGCGGCGGTGCTGGCGCGCTCGCGCGGTGCGTGGCGCGGCACGGTGATGGTGGTGGGGCAGCCGGCGGAGGAGACCCTCCAGGGCGCCAAGGCGATGCTGGATGACGGGCTCTACTCGCGCTTCGGCACGCCGGACGCGGTGCTGGGCCAGCACACGGCGCCGCTGCCGGTGGGCACCTTCATGCACCGCGAGGGCGTGACGATGATGGGCTCCGCGCACGTGCGCCTGCGCCTCTTCGGCCGGGGAGCGCATGGCGCGCTGCCGGAGCTGTCCGTGGACCCCGTGGTGCTGGGGGCCAGCGTGGTGATGCGCCTGCAGACCATCGTGTCGCGCGCGCTGTCGCCGCTGGAAGCCGCGGTGGTGACGGTAGGGGCCTTCCATGCGGGGACTCGCGCCAACGTGATTCCGGACGAAGCCCTGCTGGAGTTGACGGTGCGCACGGAGGACGACGCGGTGCAGGCGCGGGTGCTCGCGGCCATCGAACGCATCGCGAAGGGCGAGGCCGCGGCGTCGGGCGCGCCGAGGGCTCCCCTGGTGGAAGTCGTGAACCGCGGGCCGGTGAACCGCAACGACCCGGAGCTCATGCGCCGAGTCCGGGACGCGCACGCGGAATGGTTCGGGCGCGACGCACTGGTTCCGGGGGTGCTCGCCACCGCGAGCGAGGACTTCCCCTTCTTCGCCCAGGGGCCGGAACATCCGGTGCCCACTGCGTACTGGTTCATGGGCATCACGCCGCGAAAGGCCTGGGAGGAGGCACCGGGCGCGACGCCGCAGGAGAAGATGGCGCACGTGCCAGGGCCGCACTCCAGCGGTTATGCCCCGGACCGCGAGGGCTCGCTGCGCGGCGGCTGCGAGTCACTCACCGTGGCGGCGCTGGCCTGCCTGCACGCGGGCGATGCGTCCGTGAACCACTGAGAGCGGCCCCGGCCTGGAACGGGGTCGCTGGCCCGGCTGGCTCCCCGTCGCTTGCCCCCGCCGCGAGTGCCTCCAACTTGAGAGGCGGACGACACTTCTAAAGGACATCCCGATGAAGCTTCCGCTCATGGCCTCGATGACCGCGCTCCTGCTGGGCGGCTGTGCCACGCAGACCGCGTCCGTTCCACAGGAGTCCCCGTCCGAGGCATTCGCCAGCGACGAGATGTCCTGGGACTCGGAGGAGTCGCCTCGCACGCAGGAGATGCTGCGCGAGCATGACCTGAACTTCTACGGAACCGTGGGCGCCGAGGCCCAGGCCAACGCGGAAGCCACCGGAGGCACGGGCATCGAGAAGTCCTCGAAGCCGGAGGACTTCAAATGCGTGGACGCCAACGAGGTGGGCACGGGTGGCTCAGGCGGCATCGACATGCGCGGCGTGGACAACCTGGCCCCGGAAGTCGTGCCGTCGCAGAACCCCGGCGCGCGGTTGGACATCATCCCGGAGGCCTGGCACCGCAACAAGGGCATCGGCACGAGCCCCGTGGCGCCGTCCACCGGCACGCCTCCCGCGGAGGGCAGCGGCGGCGCCGGCCACTAGGCTCTGTCCTCTTCAGCCCTGCTGCTTCACCAGCCGGGTCAGTTCGCGGTCCAGCGTGGCCGCGAACTGCTGGCGGTCCTGCGGTGAGAAGCCCCCGGGGCCGCCCGTGTTCACGCCGCTGTCGCGCAGCTCCTGCATGAAGTTCCGCATCGACAGCCGCTCGTCGATGGTCTCCGGCGTGAAGAGTTCTCCTCGCGGATCCATCACCACGACGCCCTTGGGGACGAGCAGCGCGGCCAGCGGGATGTCCTGCGTGACGGCCAGGTCCCCGGCCTCCGCGGACGTGGCGATGTGCCGGTCCGCCACGTCCAGCCCCGCACCCACCTGCACGGTGGACACGTACGCCAGACGCGGCAGCGCCAGCGGCTTGTTCGCCACGAAGACGATGGGCACCTTCACGCGCTGCACGGCGCGCAGCAGGATGTCCCGCACGGGCCCCGGACACGCATCGGCATCGACCCAGATTTTCATGCGGGCCATCCTCGCTGATTGTCCCGCCCGGGTCAGGCGCGTTGACGCGTCATCCCCCTGGCTGACACGTCGCGGACGCAACCCTTGACGCGTCCAGCGGCCACCGCGCCTCGCGAACCCCACAGGCAGTCATCCGCCGCTTGCTGGTACGCCGGGTGCAGTGGGGCGGGCATGCCTCAATTCCTGGAGGTCGAGCGTCGGCCGCTGGCACACGCGGACGGGACGGCCTGAGCCTTGGACACCCTCCGGTATGACGTCGCCGTGTTGGGCGGCGGTCCCGCGGGCGCGGCGCTGGCGCTGGCCTTGTGCAGGCATTCGGGCCTGCGCGTCGTCCTGTTCGAGCGCTCCACCTACGCGCAGCCCCACCTGGGCGAGACACTGCCTCCGGACAGCCGGCGGCTGCTGGCGCGGTTGGGCGTCTGGGAGGCCTTCGCGCGTCAGGGCCACTTGCGCTCCATGGGCTCGTGCTCGCGCTGGGGAGACTCCGCGCTGGGTGACAATGATCATCTGCGCTCGCCGTGGGGCACGGGCTGGCACCTGGACCGCTCCCGGTTCGACCGGATGCTCGCGGACGAGGCCCTGCGCTTCGGCGTCGACGTGCGCATCGGCTCGGTGGTGACGGACTGGACGCCCCTGGAGAACGGCGGCCACCGCCTCTTCGTTCCCACGGAGGGCGATGCGCCCCGTGACTTCGTGGACGCGCGCTTCGTCGTGGACGCCACGGGCCGGAGCGCGGTCTTCGCCACGTCGCAGGGGGCCCGGCGCCACACGGTGGACCGCACCTTGGGCCTGTGCGGCACGTTCGCGCTCCAGCCCGGCCGCGCCGTGGACGCGCTCACGCTGGTGGAGTCGTGCGAGGACGGCTGGTGGTACTCCGCGCGGATGCCCGGTGACCAGATCGTCTTCGGGCTGATGGGCGACAAGGATTCGCTCCAGGGGTTGATGCCGGAGGACGCCGAGGCATGGCGTGCGCGGATGGAGCGCGCGCCCGAGACGCGCCGCCGCCTGGAGGCATGTGTCTTCACCGGCGAACCCCTGCTCGCGGTGTCCGCGAACGTCGCCTGCCTGGACCGGCTGCACGGCGAGGACTGGCTCGCGGTGGGCGACGCCGCGTGCATGTTGGATCCGCTGTCCTCGCAGGGCACGTCCCAGGCCCTGCGCACCGCGAATCAGGCCGCCGACGTGGTGAGCCGCTACCTCCGGGGTGACTCCGCCGCGCTGCGCCTCCACGAGGTGCGAACGCGGCACGAGTTCCAGGAGCACCTGCGCATCCGCGAGGGCTACTACCGCCTGGAGCGCCGCTGGCCCGGAGCGCCGTACTGGCGCAACCGCCAACAATCCTGCGCCCCCGTCCTTTCGTCGCCGCCCTGAGCCCCCTCCCCGTTGCAAGGAGAGGCTGAGTGACGTCAGTTCGCGCGCTCCGGGCGGGGATTCGCTAGAAGCGGCGTCATGCTTCCGGCGTCCTCTCCGTCCCCTCGCGACTTCGCGGCCTCGACCCTCGCGGCCTGGCTGCTGTGTCTGGGTTTGTTCGCGGTCTACACCGCGAGCCAGGTGCAGATGCAGACGGACTCGCTGTGGTCCATCCCCTCCGCGGCCAGCATCCTCCACGAGGGCAACGCCGACCTGGACGAGTACGCGCCGTCGTTCACCCCGGCGACCGCGTACGCGCGAGGCGTCTACGGCGGCCGCACCTATTACGAGTATCCGCCCGGGGTGATGGTCGCCGCGCTCCCGTTCCTTGCGGCCGCGGAGGGGCTGTTCTCGCTGGGCCGGCCGGTGCTTGCGCACCTGGGGACTCCTGGCGCGGATGCGCTGGCGTGGCTGGAGTTGTTCCGGAGCACCGGCAAGGTGGACCTGGGCTCCTTCCACCGCACCGAACAGCTCATCGGTTCGTTCTACGTGTGCGCCGCCGCGGGCGTGCTGCTCGTCGCGCTGCGAAGGCGCGTGTCCGCTCGCGCCGCGCTCGTCACCGTCCTGCTCTTCGGGCTGGGGACGACGGCGTACTCCACCGCCAGCCGCGTCCTCTGGCAGCACGGCCCCGGGCTGCTCGCCATCGCCTGTGTCGTGCTGCTGCTGGCGAGGCCCGCGCAGACGCGGCGCACCGCGTTCCTCGCCGGGCTCGCGGTGGCGCTCGCGTATGTGTGCCGGCCCACGCACTCCATCTCCGTGGTCGTCGTCACCGCGTACTTCGTGCTGCGCTTCCACCGGCTGCTGCCTGCGTACTTCGCGGGCGCGGCGCTCGTGGCGCTGCCGTTCTGCGGGTACAACCTGCACCTCTACGGCTCGATCCTGTCGCCGTACTACACGCATCCGCTGGACGTGATGGGTTCGCGCTTCGTGATGGCGCTGGCCGCGAACCTGGTGAGCCCGTCGCGTGGGCTGCTCCTCTATTCGCCGTTCCTGGTGCTCGCCGGGGTGGGGTTCGTCCAGCGGTGGCGCCGTCGGGAGCTGGAGCCGTACGAGAAGGCCTTCGCCGTCATCGTGCTCCTGCACTGGGTGGCCGTCTCCGCGTTCCCCGTCTGGTGGGCGGGGCACTCCGTGGGGCCGCGGTTCTTCACGGACGTGCTGCCCTATCTCGTCGTCTTCCTCGCGTATCCCGTGCAGCTCGCGGTGGATGAGCCCCGCCGGCATCGCGTTCTCGCGGGCGTGCTCGCCGCGACGGCCGCGTTCAGCGTCGTCTTCCACTGGCGCGCCTCCACCTCCTACGACGTGCACGCGTGGAACTCCGTGCCGGTGGACGTGGACTTCGCGACGGAGCGCGTCTGGGACTGGAAGGATCCGCAGCTCCTGCGCGCCATTCCGGCCCGCTTCCGCGGCAACTCCCCGTAGGGCAGGGGCTCCGTCGCCTGCCTGCCTTCCAGCATGCGTCAGCGCCCGGACAGCCAAGGGCCTTGGCGTGCGCCGGAGACACCCTCTGCTTTCCACCGGACCTTTCTGCTCGAGGAGACGGTGACATGGCGAAGGCGATGAGCAAGCTGCCGCGCGCGCTGGGGTGGTTCAGCGTGGGCCTGGGCGTCACGGAGTTGTTGGGGGCGTGGAACCTGCTTCGGTTCTTCGGCATCTCGCGCGGCGACAGGTGGGTGCGGGCCTACGGCGCCCGGGAGCTCGCCGCCGGTGTGGCGTTGCTGAGCCCCGCGAACAAGCGTCCGTGGCTGTGGGCACGCGTGGCCGGTGACGCGTTGGACCTGGCCACCATGGGCAAGGGCCTGCGCGAGCCCGGCGTGCGCAAGGGCGGCCTGCTCGCAGCCACCGGCGCTGTCGCGGGCATCACGTTGCTGGACATCTACGCCGCCGCGAACGCGTAGGCCCAAGCGGGACGTGCGTTAGGCTTCCTCCCTCTTCGAAGGAAGGAAGCCCGTGCGTCCCGTTCTCCTGTCCCTGTTGCTCCTGCCCGCGCTCGCGGGTTCCGCCGCCCCCAAGGCTCAGGATCCTTTCGCCTTCACGGGCGTGGAGCGCATCGTCGCCGTAGCGGATGTGCACGGCGACGTGGACGCGTTGAAGGAAGTGCTCCGGCTCGCGGGCCTCATCGACGCGAAGGACCACTGGATTGGCGGCAAGGCGCACCTGGTGCAGACCGGGGACCTGCCGGACCGGGGCGACCACACCCGCGACGCCTTCGAGCTGCTGATGCGCCTGGAGACCGAGGCGCGCAAGGCCGGCGGCCGCGTGCACCCGCTGCTGGGCAACCACGAGCTGATGAACATGCGCGGAGACCTGCGCTACGTCACGTCCGGCGAGTTCGCCTCCTTCGCGGACCAGTCCTCCGTCGCTGACGGCCCGGGGGAACCCAAGGGGCTCCACGGCCACGCCGCCGCCTACGCCGCGGACGGGCGCTACGGGAAGTGGCTGCGCTCGCACCCCGCCGTCATCCGCATCAACGACACGCTCTTCCTCCACGGCGGCCTGGCGCCCACCGTCCCCGGCACCACGTTGGAGGAGGTGAACCGCTGGGTGTGGCAGGACCTGACGCCCGGGCAGGCGCCGGGCGGCGGCGTGGATCCGCAGGGCCCGGTATGGTTCCGCGGCTACGCCATCGACGACGAGGCGAAGTGGGACGCGGGCCTCACCCAGGTGCTGGAGCGCTTCGGCGCACGCCGCATGGTGATGGGCCACACGCCGTCCAAGGATGGCCGGCTCTCCGTCCGCTTCGGCGGCCGCGTCATCGTCATCGACACCGGCCTCAGCACCCACTACGGCCGCCACCTGGCCGCGCTGGAACTGCGCGGCGACCGCCTCACCGCGCTCTACCCGGAAGGCCGGGTGCCCCTGCTCCCCATACCGAAGGCCGCCGCCCCCGCCCCGCGCCCCGAGGCGAAGACGGGGACGAAGTAGACGGTCCTCCTCCAGACGCCTACCTGGAGCGTTCACTGGAAGTCTTTTGACTTTGATAGTCAGTATCAATATCGTCCGGCCCCATCGAACGCAGGGAGCCGCGATGCACGAGGGATGCGGGCCACAGGGAAGTGCCGGAGAGCTGCGCTGCATGTGCGGCAGCCTGCTGGCGCGACTGGTGCCGGGCGGCGTGGAGCTGAAGTGCCGCCGGTGTCACCGGACGCAGGTGGTTCCCCTGGAGCCGGGTTCGTCGGCGGAGCCACGGGGCGGCGGTGCTCCCCGGGGCAGTGGCGGCTGAGACGCTTTGAAGGACCGGGCCTTTCGGTGAGGGGCTCGCGGCAGTGTGTTTCCTGAGGCCCGAGGCCCTTGAGCCCAGCGCCCGACAGGCTTCCCGTGAGCGGAGGCCCCCCGGCTTTCGTGCCGGGAGGACGTGGGATGTCCGGGCGTTGGTGGCTGTGCGCGCTGCTGTGGAGTGCCGTGTCCGGCATGGCCCGGGCGGAGGACGTGCCGTCCGCGGACGGAGGCGTGGCGCGGGTCGCGTCACCGTCTGACGCGGAGCCCGCGCCGGAGACGCCGGGGCAGGAGTCCGCGCCAGCCGCGGAGGCCGCTACGTCAGCGGAGCCCGCGGCCTCGTCGACGTCGGAGCCGGGTGCCACCGCCGTGTCCGCGGAGTCCGCAGCGTCAGCCGAGCCCGCGGCCGCGTCGCCGTCGGAGCCGGATGCCGCCTCCGTGTCCGCGGAGGCCGTGCCCGCGAAGCCCGTTCAAGCGGTGGAGGCCACGCCTCCGGTGGAGGAGCCTCCCGCGCTCCAGACGGTGGTGACGAGCTCTCGCACGCAGGAGCGTCTGCGCGAGACGCCGGTGGCCACCGAGGTCATCACCCGTTCGGAGATTGTCGCCAGCGGCGCGCGAGACGCGTCGGAGTTGTTGAACGCGCGCCCGGGCTTCGTGGTGCAGCAGGGCTTCTCGGGCTCCGGGCTGTCCATGCAGGGCCTGGCCCCGGAGTACGTGCTGGTGCTGGTGGACGGCGAGCGCGTCACCGGCAAGGTGGACGGCAACATCGACCTGTCGCGCCTGTCGCTGGAGGACATCGAGCAGGTCGAAATCGTGAAGGGCCCCGGGTCCGTGCTCTACGGCAGCGACGCGGTGGCGGGCGTGGTGAACTTCATCACCCGCCGCGCGCAGCGCACCCTGGGCGCGGACCTGCGCGCCGCGTACGGCACGCTCGGGCGCCTGGACCTGGACGCCACCGGTGAGACGCGCGGCGACGCGTGGGGCCTGCGCATGAGCGCCGGGCTCCAGCGGCGCTCCGCCTACGACCTGGACGCCACGGACATTGGCACCACGGGCAGCAGCCTGAGCGGCTATGACCTGTCCGCGCGCGGTGACTGGCGTGGCTCGGAGACGATGTCGCTGGAGGGCACCGCTTCCTACTCGCACCGCATCCAGCGAGGCGTGGACCTGGGCGCCGCGGGCGCGGTGTTCGACCGGGCCACCCGCGACAACACCTTCGCCTCGCGCCTGTCACCGTCCTGGCGGCTGGGGGAGAAGGTGAACCTGCGTGCGGATGTGTCCTACGGGCACTACGAGCGGCGCTACCTGCGCGACCAGCGCAACGCCTCCGCGCTGGACACCGTGGAGGACACCCGCGACCAGCAGGCCCGCGTGGGCGCGCAGATGGACGCGCGTCCCGGCGCCGGCCACGCGCTGGTGGTGGGCACCGAGTACCTGGGTGAATGGCTGCAGTCGGACCGGCTGGACGGCGGACGCGGGCGGCGCGGTCGCGGCTCTTTGTACGCGCAGGACAGCTGGACGCTGTGGGAGCGCAAGGGGCTGGTGGCGATGCGCGGCGGACGGGTGGATGTGGATTCGCAGTTCGGGCTCGCGCTCACGCCCCGCTTCGCGCTGAAGGTGGACCCCCTGTCGTGGCTCACCGTGCGCGGCAGCTACGGCTGGGGCTACCGCGCGCCCAGCTTCCAGGATCTGCTCATCGACTTCGAGAACCCCTCCGTGGGTTACACCGTGCGCGGCAACCCGGACCTGAAGCCGGAGCGCTCGCGCAGCTTCAGCTTCAACGTGGAGACGCGCCCCACGCGCGACTCCGTGGTGTGGGTGGGCCTGTTCCAGCACTCGCTGCGCGACATGATCTCCGCGTCGCTGCAGTCCGAGGGCGACTTCCTGCGCTACTCGTACATCAACATCGCCCGGGCGCGCGTGCGCGGCGGCGAGCTGGGCCTGCGCCAGACGCTGCCCGGCCGCATCCAGGTGGAGCTGGGCTACACGCTCACCGACGGCACCGACCAGGAGTTGGACCGCGCGCTGGAGGGCCAGGCGCGGCACCGGCTCACCGCGCAGGCCACGTGGCGCCACCGCGAGTGGGGCCTGGAGGCCAACCTGCGCGGCGCGCTCACTGGCGAGCGTCCTTTCTATCCCGATACCAACGGAGACGGTGTGGCGGATTCCTACCGTGCCAGCCCCACCGTCTCCCTGGATGCCCGAGTCGCCTGGCTGATGCCAGCGGGCGGGCTCCAGCTTTTCGTAGTGGGCAGCAACCTCACCGGTGCGGGCAATCCGACGGACCTGCCCATCCCACCCCGCACCCTCCAGGCCGGTGTCTCCACCCGGTTCTGATTCTTCACCCCTGCACACTGAAGGAGTCCGCATGTTCCCCATTCCCTTCCGTCCCGGCTTCCTGGGCCGCGCCTGCGCGGCGCTGCTCATCGCGGGCCTGGGCACCGCGTGCGGTGACGACCTCCAGCCCACGCCAGGGCCTGACGAGGACGAGAACCCCGTCGTCACGCCGCAGGACGGCGCGAACCTGAAGCACCAGGACAACGGCGACGGTTCGTTCACCTCCGTCGTCAACGCGACCGACGGCAAGGTGTGGATTGGCCTGGACCTGGACACGGGCAAGGAGGTGAGCGCGACGGAGGACGCGGTCTGGGACCTGGCCTTCCAGCGCTACACGGTGATGGCGCGCGGCGGCGTCAGCGGCACGGGCGGCGTGCAGGTGGCCATCGTGCCGGGCACGACGTTCGCGGCGCTCACCCAGGCGCCCGCGTCCGGCTACGTGACGGACGCGGCGGACGGCCTGGACACCGGCGACAGCCCGGACACCGTCTTCAACGCGGGGGACGGCTGGTACTCCTATGACCTGCTGACCCACACGCTCACGCCGCGCGACCAGCTCTACGTCGTGCGCTCGGATTCCGGCACGTACTTCAAGGTGCAGGTGCAGTCCTACTACGACGCCGCCGGCACCCCCGCGATGATGAAGCTGCTCTGGGCGAAGGTCGCCGCGCCGGCCGGGGGGCAGCCGTGATGGGCCGCACGGAGGAGGGGAGCCCGCTCGCCACGCTGCGAGAGCGCTGGGTGGCCCTGCGTGAGTCCGAGCCGCGCATGCGCATCCGCGACGCGGCGGACAAGCTGGGCGTGAGCGAGGCGGAGCTGCTCGCCACCGGATTGAATGGCGAGCTGGTGCGGTTGGAGCCGCGCCTGGACGTGCTGCTGCCCCGCCTGGAGTCGCTGGGCCGGGTGATGGCGCTCACGCGCAACGCGTCCGCCGTACATGAGAAGAAGGGCATCTACCGCAAGGTGGAGCTGCACGGCGCCCGGGCGCTGGTGCTGGACGAGGACATCGACCTGCGGCTGTTCCTGTCGCGCTGGTGCTTCGTCTTCGCGCTGCGCGAGGACCTCTCCGGCACGGTGCGCCGCAGCTTCCAGGTGTTCGACGCCGCCGGCACGGCGGTGCACAAGATCTACCTCCAGGACGACGCGAACGTCGCCGCCTTCGAGGGGCTGGTGCGCGAGCTCCAGCACGAGGACCAGAGCCACGTGCTGGACGTGGTGCCGGTGGCTCCTCCCGCCGAGCCCCGGCCGGATTCGGAGATCGACGCGCTGGGGCTCAAGGCCGGCTGGCGCGCGCTCCAGGACACGCACGAATTCTTCGCGCTGCTCGGCAAGTTCAAGGTGGCGCGCACGCAGGCGCTGCGGCTCGCGGGGACGGAGTTCGCGAAGCCGGTGACGCCGGACTCGCTGGGCTGGACGCTGGAGCGCGCCGCGGCGAGCGAGCTGCCCATCATGGTGTTCGTGGGCAACCCGGGCGCGATTCAAATCCACACCGGCCCGGTGCGCACGGTGCGGCCCATGGGCCCGTGGATGAACGTGATGGACCCGGGCTTCAACCTGCACGTCCGCGCGGACCACGTCCACACCGCCTGGGTGGTGCGCAAGCCCACGCGCGACGGCGACGTCACCTCGCTGGAGCTGTTCGACAAGGCGGGAGAGAACATCGCGCTGCTGTTCGGCAAGCGGAAGCCGGGCGAGCTGGAGTCCCCCGCGTGGCGGACGCTGATGGAGGAACTGGTCCGGACGCTGCCCGCGGTGGAGGTGGCGTCATGAGGCGGACGGCCTCGAAGTGGGGCCTCGCCACGGCCCTGTTCGCGCTGGTGGCGCACGCGGCGCCTCCCGCCCCCAAGCCCGCACCGGCGCCGAAGCTCATCACCATTGGACCGGCCATCACACAGACGGTGTTCGCGCTGGGCGCGGGCGACCGGGTGGTGGGCGTGGACGACTCCAGCGCGGCGTTGCCGGAGGCATCCAAGGTGCGCACGGTGGGCTACCAGCGCGCGCTGTCCGCGGAAGGGGTGCTGTCGCTGGGCGCGGGCCTGCTGCTGGGCTCCGCGGAAGCCGGGCCTCCGCCGGTGCTGGAGCAGCTCAAGCAGGCGGGCATGAAGGTGGAGACGTTCGCCAACGAGCCCACGGTGGAGGGTGCGCGCGCTCGCATCCAGGGCATCGCGGAGCGGCTGGGCACGCTGGAGCAGGGCAAGGCGCTGGTGGCGAAGCTGGACGCGGACCTGAAGAAGGCTGCGGACCGTGCGACGCAGGTGAAGGGCACGAAGCCGCCGCGCATCCTCGCCATCTACGCTCGCGGCGCGGGCACGATGATGGTGGCGGGCTCGGGCACCGTGGCGGACACGCTCATCCGCCTGACGGGCGGGATGAACGCGGCGGACTCGCTGCCGGGCTACAAGCCGCTGGGCGCGGAGGCCGTGGTGGCGGCGGCGCCGGAGTTCGTGCTGCTGCCCGCGAGCTCGGTGTCGTCCGTGGGCGGCGCGGAGGGGCTGGCGAAGCTGCCCGGGCTGTCGCAGGTGAAGGGCTGGAGGCTCGTCACCGTGGAGGACGTGGACTTCATGGGCCTGGGGCCCAACCTGGGCCAGGCGGTGGCCCGCGTGCAGGACGCGCTGGTCCCGGCTCCGGCTACTGCTCCGGTGAAGGGCGGCGGCAAATGAGCGCGTCGGAGGCCATGCCCGTGCCCGCGTCGCGTCCGGTGCCTTCCAGGGGGCCGGGCGCGGGACCCTGGGTGACGCTGGGGCTGCTGCTGGCGTTGATGGTCCTGGCGTCGCTGGCGGTGGGCTCCATGACGGTGCCTCCGTCCGCCATCCTCGGAAGTCTCTGGGAGGCGCTGGGCCTGGGCGAGGCCCCCCACAAGTTGGACGCCATGCAGCGAGCGGTGCTGCTCACCTTGCGCCTGCCGCGCATGCTGATGGCCGTGATGGTGGGCGGGGTGCTGGCGACGACGGGCGCCGCGCTCCAGGCCCTCTTCCGCAATCCGCTGGTGGAGCCCGGCCTGCTTGGCACCTCCAGTGGGGCTGCGCTGGGCGCGGTGCTGGCCATCGTGCTGGACGTGACGCTGGCCGCGCACGTGGGGCCCTTCCGGATGCTGGTGGTGCCGGGGGCGGCCTTCCTGGGCGCGCTGGCGGCGACGGTGCTCGCCCTGCGGCTGGGCACGGGCGGAGGGCGCACGGACACGCCGCGCGTGCTGCTGGCGGGCGTGGCGGTGAGCGCGGGCGCGTTCGCGGGCATGGGCCTGCTCACGCACGCCGCGTCGGACGCGCAGCTGCGCACCATCACCTTCTGGAGCCTGGGCAGCCTGGGCGGCGCGTCGTGGGAGACCGTGGGCGCCGCGGCGATTCCGCTGGTCGTGACGCTGGGGTTGCTCTTGAGCGAGGCCCGGGCGCTCAACCTGATGCTCCTGGGTGAGCGTGAGGCGTGGCACCTGGGCGTGGACGTGGAGCGGCTCAAGCGCAAGCTCATCCTCGCCGCGGCGCTGGGCGTGGGCGCCGCGGTGTCGTTCTGCGGGATGATTGGCTTCGTGGGCCTGCTGGTGCCGGCGTTGCTGCGCATCGCGCTCGGTCCGGACCACCGCAGGCTGCTGGCCGCGTCCGCGCTGTCGGGGGCTTCGCTGCTGCTCGCGGCGGATCTGCTCGCGCGCACGCTGTCCTCCCCATCGGAGCTGCCGGTGGGCGCGCTCACGTCGGTGCTGGGTGTGCCCGCCTTCATCGGACTGCTCGCGCGCAAGGGGGCGGCATGAGCCTGGAAGCTCGCGGCATCGAGGTGTGGCGCGGGCGGGGCAGGGTGGCCGGTCCACTGTCGCTGGAGGTCCAGCCCGGCGAGGTGTTGGCCGTGGTGGGCCCCAACGGCGCGGGCAAGTCGTCCCTGGTCGCGGCGCTGTCAGGCGAGCTGCGCTGCAAGACGGGCGACGTGTACCTGGAGGGCCGCGCGCTGCACCAGTGGCCCTACCTGGAGCGCGCACAGCGGCTGGGCGTGCTGCCGCAGGAGTCTTCCCTGGGCTTCGGCTTCACCTCGCTGGAAGTGGCGGCCCTGGGCCGCAGCCCGCATGCCCGGCGTGGCGGTGACGCGTCCGACCTGGACATCGCCCGCGCGGCGCTGGATGCCACGGACACGCAGCACCTGGCCTCGCGCGCGTACACCACGCTCTCCGGTGGCGAGCGGCAACGCGTGCAGCTGGCCCGCGTGCTGGCCCAGTTGTGGACGCCGCCCGCGCATGGCCACCGCTACCTGCTGCTGGACGAGCCGACGGCGAGCCTGGACCTGTCCCACCAGCACCTGGTGCTGGAGCGTGCTCGCGCCTTCGCGCAGGACGGCGGCGCGGTGCTCGCGGTGTTGCATGACCTGAACCTGGCCGCGCGGTACGCGGACCGCATCGCGGTGTTGGATCAGGGCCGGTGCGTGGAGACGGGCACGCCTTCGGGCGTGCTGACGCCTGGCCTCATCGCGGGCACCTTCGGGTTGCAGGTGGAGGTGGTGTCGCGGCCGGACCTGCCCGGGCCGCTGGTGATTCCCCTGGGCCGCGCACCCGCGCCGCCCTGACACACGGCCTTCCTGCCGCGAGGAGG
The DNA here is from genome assembly GCF_003668935.1 of Corallococcus sp. AB032C. NCBI lineage: Bacteria > Pseudomonadati > Myxococcota > Myxococcia > Myxococcales > Myxococcaceae > Corallococcus > Corallococcus sp. AB032C. The sequence goes on from NZ_RAWP01000009.1 coordinate 26,487, forward strand.
GTGTCCACGCGCGAGAACGCCCCTCCAAGGCCACGCGTTGGACCCTCCTCGCGGAAGGACGTTGTGCCCTTTACACGCGGGCCACGCGCTCCCGCGTCGCGCGCCTTGGACGCGCCTGGGCCGGCTCCGGACGCAGGTAGCCGACCGCGAGCGCGGCGATTTCATCCACGAACGCATCGTCCTCCACGTAGTCCGGCCTGTCCGTCAGCGCCGTGTGGCACAGAGCCTCCACGGTGTTCACCAGGATGAAGACCGCCATGTCCAGGTTCCGGGGGCGCAGGTCCTCGAAGCGGGGCGCGAGGAACGCCCGCACCAGCCGGTGCAGCCGCTGCGAGTACGCATCCGACAGGCCCCACTGTCGCATCCGCGGCATCAGCTCATGAAGCACCTGCTGCAGGCGAGGGTTCTCCCGCTTGACCGCGAGCACCTGCCGGATGATGGCCCGCATCGCCACCGGAAGCGGCTGCCCGGCGAGCGGCACCAGCCCGGACTCGAAGTCCGCCAGCGACCGCGCGCGGTGCTGCTCCATCAGCGCCGTCACCAGCCCCTCCTTGCTGGGAAAGTACTGGTAGAGCGAGCCCACGCTGACCCCCGCCTCCTGGGCGATGCGGTTGGTGCTCGCGGCCTCGTAGCCATCCCTGAGCAGAACGCGAGCAGTCGCGGTGAGGATGGCATCAACCGTGGCCTGCGCCCGCTCCTGGCGGGGCGCCCTGCGACGGGAGGGAGGGGGACGGCGGGGCATGAGGACTCCTCGAGGGAATGTGAGCACCACGCGAGTTGAGAACGTGAGCGACCGCTCACATTCTAACCCCATGCAAACGACCTCGTCCCAGTCTCCTGTTCATTCGGCTGTCTCGCCGTCCGCCCCGAGGGGCAAGGCCTTCCCCTACGCGGGTCACCGCGCGCTCGTGACGGGCGCGTCGTCCGGCCTGGGAGTGGTGTTCGCCCGCGCGCTGGCGGCGCGAGGGATGGACCTCATATTGGTGGCCCGCTCCGAGGACCGGATGCGCGCGCTGGCGGCGGAGCTGAAGGAGGCCTACCACATCCAGGCGGAGGTCATCGCGTTGGACCTGGGCCGCGAGGGCGCGGGCCGAGAGCTATATGCGCGGTGCCAGGAGAAGGGCCTGCGGGTGGACCTGCTGGTGAACAACGCGGGCTTCGGCACACACGGGGCCTTCGACGCGGCGCCGTTCGCGCGGCAGCACGAGCAGGTGATGCTCAACGTCACGTCACTGGCGGACACCAGCCACCTGTTCCTGCCGGACATGCTCGCGCGCGGCGTGGGCGGCATCCTCAACGTGGCGTCCATCGCGGGCTTCCAGCCGGTGCCGTACATGGCCATCTACGCGGCCAGCAAGGCGTTCGTGCTGTCCTTCACGGAGGCGCTGTCGGAAGAGACGCGCGAGCGCGGCGTGCGCGTGCTCGCCCTGTGCCCGGGTCCCGTGAAGACGGCCTTCTTCGAGGTGGTGGGCACCCAGCAGGCCGCGGTCGGTCCCATGGCGACGGCGGAGGAGGTGGTGCTGCACGCCCTCAAGGCCCTGGACCAGGGCCGCGCGTCGGCGGTGCCGGGGTGGCGCAACTGGATGCAGGCGAACCTGACGCGCTTCACGCCGCGCTGGCTGGGCCTGCGCGTGGCGGCCGTGATGATGCGGCCGCCAGAGGCGGTGGGCACGGGCACCGCGCGGCTCGCGCCGTAGCGGCGTGCCCCAGGCTCAGGATGCCGGACGCCGCTTCGGCACCGGCGGCGTGGGCGAGTCCAGGGCCACTGCGAGCTGCGCGTCGGTGAGCTGGAAGAAGGCCTCGCTGCGCGGGGCCCACTCGCCAGTGAAGACGAACGAAGCCCTCCAGCTCCGAAGGACTGATGCGTCCACGGAAGGCCACCACGGCCGGGTCGAGCCACGAACTCCAGCCCCCGTCCTTCCTGCGCCCGGATGTGCAGCGACTTGCACAGGGGTTGGCCAATCCCAAGGCCTGAAGTTCTCATCGAGGAGCACAGCGCCGCCCACCGGGCACGCTTTCCGGAAACCTGTCCGACTGTCGGACAGGGATGTGCCGCATGAAGCCCCACCTCCATGGTGGGCCGCGGTCGTGGCCGCGCGCGGACGCGAAGGTGGGGTATGGACAGACGCCCCCGCCCGGGGCCGGTTGCCTCAAAACCTGTCCGACAGTCGGACAGGAATGCACCGCATGAAGCCCCAACCTTGATGGTGGGCCGCGGTCGTGGCCGTGCGCGGACGCGAAAGTGGGGCATGGACAGACGCCCCCGTCCGGGGCCGGTTGCCTCAAAACCTGTCCGACAGTCGGACAGGTTTTCGCCCCATGCGGCCCGAGAACTTGTCCGACAGTCGGACAGGTTTTCTCCGACCGGGCCCGGAGGGTGCCCCCCTGGCTGGCAATGAGAAGGGTGGGCCCGCACGTCCATGTCAGACCCCTGTGGTTGGATGGCGATGCTGGGACGAGGAAGGGGAATGGGGATGGAGCGGCGAGGACTCGTGGCCTATGTGGAGGCGCAAATCGAGCGCGACATCGCGCTGGGGCGGCTGCACCCGAGCGGGCGATTCGGCTCCGAAGCGAAGCTGGCGCGCCGCTATGAGGTGTGCCGGGGCACCATCCGCGAGGCGCTGCGGCGGCTGGCGGCGCGAGGCCTGGTGGTGCAGCGCTCCGGCCGCAAGACGCGCGCGGTGCCGCTGGATGAGTCGCTGACGCTGGAGAACCTGGGCCTGGCGCTGCATGACGCGAGCAACCCGGATGCGCGGTGGCTTCTGGAGGGCTACTTCAGCCTCAAGCGGCAGGCGCTGGTGGAGTTGCTGGCCGACTGCTGCGCGAGAGCCTCGGACCTCGACCTGGACCGGCTGGGGAGCACGTGCTACCGGCTCCAGGACGCGGCGCGCTGGGAGTCGGGGGAAGTCTGCGCGCGAGCGGAATTCGAATTGCTTCGGCATGCGGCGCGGGTGGCGGCGCGTCCCGGGCACGTGCTCCTCGTTCAATCCCTGCAGCGGGCATTCCTGGGAGGAGCCGCCCAACTGCTGCCGCTCATGGGCGGAGGGGCGCTGCACGAGTGGGCCATCCGCGTGATGGAGATTCTGAACGAGCGCGACGTGCAGGCACTTCAGCATGAGCTGCCAGCATTGCTGAAAGCGCGCGATGAGCACGTGCTGAACGCCTTCGCCCCTGCTCCTCAGGGGCGCCCATCCTCTCAGGACGACCGCGCCCAGGAGGAAATCCCCCCTGCCCCTGCGTCAGCCACCGCGCAGGTCAATGCAATGGAAACACGCCCCGGCGTGGAGGAGCGTGGCCTTGACTGTCCCACCCCAGCAGTCGAGAGCAGTGAGGGGCTCGTCCAGGAACACGGCTTCCGCGTGGAGCAAACCAGCGGGCCGCTACTGTCTCCAGCCGCCATCGGGCTCGTACCCTGTGAGCCAGGTGGGGCGTGTGCCGGGGATTCGGTGAGCGCGGCCGTGGGCAACGTGTCCTGCTGTCGGACAGGTCCTGCCGCCTTGAGAGTGGAGGAGCAACTCTTGCCCAGGGGCTCTCGCGGGTTCTCTCAGGGGGCGGTGCACACGGACACCGGTCCGCTTCATGGTGGCCGGAGCCCCCTGGGGCAGTGGGCCGCTCGCCTCTGGCGATTCATTGCCATGACCCTGGGTCTGCCTGCTTCGTGAGTGGCGACGGCCCCTGCGTCCTCTGTTGTTCCTGGGGCGATTTGCGTCTGGCTATCTGCTCAAGGGACGGCCTTGGTGGTGGCTGGCGCGAAGGCCTCTCGCAGTACCTTCGCCTCCAGCGAACGGTAGATGTTGGCGTGGAGCAGGTCGGGATGGGGTTCGTACTTCCACTTCAGTCCCGTGGGCGCGGTCGCGCGGAACGCTTCGGCCAGGCGTCCGGCTTCGGCCGCGACGTCGTCGCCGGCGGACGCCATGTAGAGCGTGGCCTTCAGGCCCGGCCTTGCCTTGAGCTGGTCGCCGGCCTTGCGCACCCATTCCTCGTTGTTCCACCAGAGGCTGGGGCTCAGCGCGATGGATGTGCCGAACATCCCGGGCTGGAGGAAGAACGTCTCCATGATGAACAACCCCGCGAGCGACTCGCCGATGATGGCCGTCTCGTCGGTGACGCGGTACTTGCGGCGGACGTGGGGCATCAGCTCGTCGCGCAGGAAGGCGCGGAACGCCGCGGAGCCACCCACGCGCGGGGCGATCTTCTTGTCCTCCGCGACCTGCGTGGGGCCGGTCATGTCCCGGCGCCGTTCGGTGTTCTCGATGCCTACCAGGATGACGGGCCGCATCTCCCCGGCGCGGATGGCGGTGTCCACCGTGGTGGCGACGTGCGGGAAGTCTTCCTGTTCGCCGCCGTCGGGCATGTACAGGACGGGGTAGCGCACGCCCTTCGCCGCGTCATAGCCGGGTGGCGTGTAGACGTTGATGCGCCGCGTTTCCCGCAGCTTCTTCGACGGCAGCGTGAACGTCGCGTGCGGAGGCATCGGCTCCGTTTCAGCGGCCTGGGCCACGCCGCTGACAAGGACGACGGCGAGCAGGAACAGACGGACACCCCGCATGGGCTGCCACCTCAGGAAGGGATGAATGCTCGGGTTCTTCAGCGACGGGACGGCGGACGGGACGACGAGGACTTCGCCTTGGGCACGCGCCGGGCGACGAAGAGGGTGTGCCGCGGCCCCTTGGTGCCGTGCGCCGTGGGGTGGAGGAGGTTGACGGTGAAGCCCACCTCTTCCAGCAGCTTCACGTACGCGGGCGAGGGCCCGGCGCTCCACACCACCAGCGTTCCGTTGGAGCGCAGGGAGTTGAAGGCGTGCGACACGCCGGTGAGGTCGTAGAGGCTGTCGTTGTCCGGGTGGGTCAGGGCCTTCGGGCCGTTGTCCACGTCGAGCAGGATGGCGTCGAAGGCGCCCTGCTGCCTGCGCATCACCTTGCCCACGTCACCCTCCACCACGGTGACTCGCGGGTCCTCCAGCGGCGCGTTCGCCAGCGGCGCGAGCACACCCCGGTTCCACTCCACGACCGGGGACATCAGCTCCGCGACGACAATGCGGGCACCCGGTCCCAGTCGGTCGAGCACCGCGCGGACCGTGAAGCCGAAGCCCAGCCCGCCCACGAGCACCCGGGCGGGCGCGTCCGCCGCGAAGTTCGCGCAGCCGGCGTCGGCCATGGCCATCTCCGAGCCATGCTGGCGGCTGGACATCAACGTCTGGCCGCGCACGCGCAGCACGTACTCTTCGTCCCGCTTGGCGAGCACGACCTCGCCCACGTCCGGCAACTGCGCTCGCTCCACTGTTTCCCAGGGCTTCATGCCAGCGCTCTTCGCGCGACCGGGCCTCCGGGTCAAGTCGTCGCCTTGACACCCCGGGACGTGCCTGCGAAATGCCGGATGACCGCCCCCACCCCATGGAACGCAACGGACGACAGGCGTGGCCCCCGGAGCTCTCCGAGCCCTTGCGCGAGGTGGACCGCCTGCGCCGGGGAGGCCGCTACACGTCGGCGCTGGCGCTGGCGCGGACGCTGGCGGAGGCGCATCCGACGCAGGTGCGGGTGCTGGTCGAGGTGGGGCTGACGCTGGGGGTGTGGGGTGGCCAGCCGGCGGAGGCGCTGCCCTGGTTCGACCGCGTGCTGGAGTTGGCGCCGGGCCACGTGGCCACGCGCTACCACCGGGCGCTCACGCTCGCCCGGCTGGGCCGGCACGCGGAGGCGGTGGAGGAGTTCGCGCAGGTGGAGGCCGCGGGGTTCCGCAAGGCGCTGGTGCTGCACATGAAGCGCGCGGAGTCGCTCGGAGTGCTGGGGCGGTTGACGGAGGCGGAGGCGGACTGGACGGCGGCCCTGGCGGAGGACCGGGGCAATCCATGGCTGCTCCAGCAGCGGGCCCGGAGTCGCGCCCGCGCGGGGCGGATGGATGCCGCGGAAGCGGACCTCACCGAAGCACTCGCGTCCCAGGTCGGCGACGCGGTGGACCCCGAACTGCTGTACGAGCGGGGCGTGCTCAGGCTTCAGCGTGACGATGTCACGGGCTCTCGCGCCGACTTCCACGCGGGGCTCCAGGCCTTCCGCGTGGGTGACCCGCCGTCATTGCTGGACGCGCTCCGTAGCGGGCTCCAGGACGCGGCATCTCGTGAGGGCGGGACGCGCTGAGCACATCCTCGTCGCTGGGCGCGCTCCTTGGCGGGCGACAAGGCGCGGCTGCTTCTGAGGGCGGGACGCGCCGAGCGCCTTCTTGTGGATGGACGCGCGACAAGGCTCGACGGTGCGGGACGTGCTGGGCGCTTCTGTTCTCGCGACTGCCGCGCTGCCTCGGAGGGCTACGCGTGCTCGGCTTGTGCCGGCGCGGGATGGCCGCCGACACGGTTCGAGACCGCGAAGATCCCAGCTCCGACCAGTGTGAGCGCGACGGCGGCCCAGGCCGGCGCGAGGTAGCCATACCCGGCCGCGATGACCACGCCGCCCAGCCATGCTCCCGCCGCGTTGGCGATGTTCAGGGCGGAGTGCGACATCGACGCAGCAAGAGAGGGCGCACCGGGCGAAGCCTCCATGAGCCGCACCTGCACCGCGGGCGCGAGGAACTGCGCCGAGATTCCGATGAGGAACACGAGCGGGACCGCCGCCCAGGGCGACGTCGCCGTGAGCGCGAACAGGGTCATCACCAGCGTCGTCGCGCCAAACCCCACCCACATCGCGAGCGACACCGAATGGTCCGTCAGACGGCCTCCCAGCATCGCCCCCATCGTCATGCCCACGCCAAAGAGGGCGAGCACCCACGGTAGCGCCGACTCGGGCAGGCCCGACGCGAACGTCAGCGTCGGCGCGATGTAGCTGTAGACCGCGAACAGCCCTCCAAAGCCCACCGCGCCCACCAGCGACGTCCACCACACCTGCGGCTGCTTCAGCGCGGACAACTCCTGACGGATGCTGCTGCCTCCCAGTGACGCCACGTGCGGCACCCACAGCCACAGGGCCGCGAGCGTCACCAGTCCAATGGCACCGACCAGCAGGAACGTGCTCCGCCAGCCCAGTTGCTGCCCCAGGAACGTCGCCACAGGGACACCGATGATGTTGGCGACGGTGAGCCCGGCCATGATCAGCGCCACCGCACGCCCCTTGCGCCCGGCTCCCAACAGCTCGGCTCCCACGACGGAGGCCACCCCGAAGTAGGCGCCGTGCGGCAGGCCCGCCATGAACCGGGCCACGACGAGCGTGTCGAGGGTCGGCGCCAGCGCCGAGACCGTGTTGCCCAGGGTGAACGCCACCATCAAGAGCAGCAGCAGCGCCCGGCGCGACATCCGAGCGGTCACGATGGCGACCAGCGGCGCTCCCACGACCACGCCCAGCGCATAGGCGGCGATGACATGCCCGCTCCGGGGAATCGTCGTCCCCAGCCCGCTCGCGATCTGCGGGAGGATGCCCATGGTGGCGAACTCGGTCGTCCCGATGCCGAAGCCACCCAGGGACAGCGCCAGGAGCGCCCTTCCTACGTCTTGCTGCTTCATGGGTTGCCGCCCTGGGACCTTGTCTTCCGTGAATGAAATCTGCACGATTCGGCATATATCTGCCGAATCAGGCTCCCGTTTGCAACGAGCCGAGCCGAAGTCGGTATCCGGGGTGCCGAATCAGGCATGGAGGCGGACGCATGGTCACCCAAGAGCGGCACAAGCGGATCCTCGAGCTCCTGGCCCGGGACCAACGTGTCGCCGCGTCCGCGTTGGCCGAGGAGTTCAGCGTCTCCGAGGACACCATCCGCCGTGACCTCCGGGAGCTGGCCGAGGAGGGGCTGCTCCGTCGCGTCTATGGCGGCGCGGTCCCCCGCACGCCCATCTCGCCCACCTATGCGGGAAGGCGGGAGGAGTCCGTGGCGGCCAAGGGCGCCATCGCCGCCACCGTGGCGGGCCTGCTCCGCCCCGGACAGCTCATCTTCCTGGACGCGGGGACGACGGCCACGGCGGTCGCGTCCCAGCTGCCGGCGGACCTGAAGCTGACGGTCGTCACGCACAGCCTGCCCGTCGCCTCCGTGCTCGCCGAGCACCCGCTGGTGGATGTCATCCTGCTCGGAGGACGGCTGCTGAAGGATTCCCTCTCCCTGGCCGGGGCCGAGACCGTGGAGGGGTATCGCAAGTTCCGCGCGGACCTCTGCGTGCTCGGGACCGCGAGCGTGCACCCGGAGCTGGGGTTGGGCGTGTTCAGCCACGAAGACGCGGAGGTGAAGCGCGCCATGGTCGCCGCGGCCACGGAGGTCATCGTCATCGCGGCCGGGGAGAAGCTGTGCACCACGGCTCCCTATGTCGTCGGACCGCTCTCCCTCATCGACCGGCTGGTGACGGACGCCCCTGCCCCCGCCGGTTTCGCACGGGAGCTCGCGCTCGCGGGCGTCGAGCTCGTCCAGCGCTGATCATCCCTCGCGGGGGATGGGCTCGAACTCGATCGTCTTCCCGTGGGGGCGCACGTAATAGAGGTGGATGCGCAGGTGCGGGTACGCCGTCTGCAGTTCCTTCGCGCCGAAGTGCAGGTCCTTCAGCTGCTGCTCCACGGCGATGTCCGGGCCCAGCGCGCTGTGCTTCGCGTGGTAGTAGCCGCACCCCGCGTGCGCCAGCAGCAGCACGTCCTCGATGTGGTGGCCTTCGATGAGGAAGCGGGCGGCCTTCGTGAAGCCCTCGCTCTCCAGGTAGTCCGACGCCCAGCGGTTGAGGAGCGCGGGGCCTCCGGGGAGGGTGAGCGTGTCGATGCGAGGGTGGCCCAGGTGGCGGGCCAGGTCCTCCACGGCCTCGGTGAAGCGCCCGTCCGAGCAGTACACGGCCAGGGCCTTCGGGTGGACGGCCTCGAAGGGGACGCGGGAGACATAGGGTGCGCTCATGCGCCCCAGGTTAATGGCTCCCGGCCTCCACGAAAGCGCCTTGTGCCCCGAAGCACTCCCGGGGGCGCGGGTGGGACACGGACTCAGCCCTCGCGAATGGCCCGGGCCTCGAGCGCGGCGCGGGCCCGCTCCGCGAGCCGGAGGCTGTCGGGAAGCTCCCGGCCCAGCAGCCTCGGGACGCCCACGGCCAGCGCCACCGCGTTGCTGTAGAAGCACGCCTGCGCCCGGGACAGGTCCGCGAGCGGCAGCACGCGCTCCACCACCGGCAGGCCGTCCACGGACGCCATGGCCAGCAGCACCGCGCGCGCGATGCCCGGCAGGCACGGCGCGGACAGCGGCGGCGTGACGAGCGCGCCGTCCAGTTGCACGAAGAGGTTGGCGGTGGGCAGCTCGCAGACCTCCGCCGCCTCGTTGGTGAGCACGGGCATCCACGGCTGCAGCGCGTGCTGGCGGAACCAGGCCAGGCCCTTGTGGTTCACCGTGCGCTCCGCGCGCCGGTAGGCCCCGGCCTCCACGCCTTCCAGTTCGCGGCCCTGCCGGTGCAGGGCTTCGAGCTCCGGGGGGAAGGGCCGGAAGGTGCACAGCACGTGTCCGTCGCTGACCGCGAGCTTGCCCACGCCGGTGAAGCGGGGACCCATCGCCGCATCCGCGGTGAGACAGCGGCGCAGGGCTTCCCGCACGGCGTCCTCGCGGAGATGCGCGGGCGCCGGAGCGCGCACCGCCGTGGAGAACGCGTCCAGGCTTCCGCGCAGGCGGGACAGGTGCCGTGCGAGGAACCTCGGATGCCCGGAGTCGATGCGGAAGGTGGTGAAGAAGCCCGCGCCGAAGAAGAAGCCCTGGGAGAAGTCGTGCAGGCGCAGGTCCTCCCAGCGCTGGACGACGCCATCGACGGTGACGGTGGAGTACATGATCAGGCCTGGCGGGCGGCGGGCAGGTAGCCGTCGAGCGGCGCCAGGGCGCTGCTCCGGATGCGCAGCTCCACTCCGTCCGTCCCCACCCGGAAGGTGTCCCAGTGGAGGAAGAAGCGCCGCTCGTGGACGCGGTCACGGACGTCCGCCCAGGGGATGCACAGCGGCGGGTGGCCCAGGCGGAAGGGGAGGAGCACCGCGAGGTAGAGCCCCCGCGTGTCGCCCCCCACGGTGAGGCAGCCGCGGTACTCCACCCCGCCGACCTCGCCGGAGGTGAAGGAGCTGCACGGAAAGCCTCCGCCCTTGTCCAGGCGGTAGTCCCGCGCGAGCCGCCGCCAGCCTCCCATCGAGGCGAGGACGTACGAGACGATCACGAACATCACCGGGAACAGGGCCAGGAAGAACCACGGCATCACGTGGGGGGAGAGCTGCGGAGACATGGCGCCATTGTAGACCCGCGTGCGCGGCTGCGTTGAGGGCCCTTCACGGGCTGACCGCGTCGCCGAGCGGGAGGCTCGCGGAGGCCGCCGGGATGCCGGGCAGCGTGAAGAAGAACGCGGCGCCGTGGCCCGGCTGGCTCTCCACCCAGACGCGGCCGCCGTGGGCCTCCACCAGCCCCTTGACGATGGCGAGCCCCAAGCCGGCGCCCGCCTTGCGCGTGTGGATGGCCTGCCAGAAGCGGTCGAACACGTGGGGCATCGACTGCGAGTCGATGCCCGGCCCCGAGTCCTTCACGCGGAAGCACACATGGTCCCCCCGGCGCTCGGCCTTCAGGAGGATGTGGCCCCCGGCCGGGGTGAAGCGGATGGCGTTGCCCACCAGGTTCTGGAAGACGCGCACCATGCGCGCCCGGTCCGCGCGCACCTGGGGGAGGCCCGGCTCGGACTCCACTTCGAGCCGCAGCGCCTTGTCCGCCGCCAACAGCTCGTTCAAGGCCTGCACCTGGTGGAGCAGCCGGGGCACGTCCAGCGGCTCCACGTCCAGCATCGTGCGCCCAGATTCCACACGCGCCACCTCCAGCAGGTCGTCGATGAGCCCCTCCATGTTGCCCACCACGAGGCGGACCTTGCGCAGGGCCTCCGTGGCATGGGCCTCCTGGTGCGTCCGGACCAGGCTGCGCTCCGCGGATTGGGACAGCAGGGTGATGGTGTTCAGCGGCGCGCGCAGGTCATGGGAGACGATGCCCAGCGTCTCGTCGCGCTCGGCGATGGCCTGCTTCGCGGTGCGGTACAGCCGCGCGTTCTCCAGTGCCAGCGCGGTCCGCCGCGCCAGCTCCTCCACGAGCGGAAGGCTCTCCGTTCCGTAGCGCAGGCCCGGGTGCGTGGACACCAGCAGCAGCACGCCCAGGGAATGGTCCTGGAGGGCCAGCGGCACGGCCACCGCGGACTCCACTCCGGGGCTGTCCGCGGGGGGCCCCTGCAGGAGCACTCCCGACTCCGTGCGCAGCGCCTGCGCCACGGTCCGCCCCAACGCGGCCGCGGCCCCGGGGAGGCACGCCGCTCGCAGCGTGTCCGCCAGTTCGTGCGTCACGGCGGCGACCTCGGTGGAGGCCCCCTCATCGAGGCAGCCACCCCGCGTGGAGATGGCGCAGCCGTCCGCGAGCGTGGGCACCGCGAGCGTCGCCACCGTGCGGACCACCTCAACGCAGTCCAGGGAGCGCGTGCTGGCGGCGCCCATGTCGGAGAGGAAGCGGCTCCACAATTCGACGCGCCGCTTTTCGGTGATGTCGCGGAAGTAGACGGAGAGTCCTTCCGGGGACGGATACGCCACGACGCGCAGCCAGCGGTTGTCCACGAGCGAGGGTTGCTCCTCCTCCACGGGGAGCTGCGCCGTCGTCGCCCGGCGCACCAGGGCCGCCATGGCCGGGCCGTGGTCGCTGGAGAAGACCTCCTCCAGCCGCCGGCCCAGCAGCACCTCGCGCTTGAGGCCGAAGTGGGCCTCCGCGGGCCGGTTCACATAGGTGAAGCGCCCGTCCCGGTCGAACGCGGCGAAGCCGTCGGCGATGCGCTCGAGCACCGCGTTCATCCGCTCGCGGGCGGCCTCCGCCTGCTCGCGGGCGGCCTCTTCCCGCACCAGCCGGCTGCGCGCCTCGTCGGCTTCGTAGCGGGCGGTGATGTCCTCGTGGGCCATCACCACGCGCAGCGGGCCCGACCCGATGAAGCGCGTGGCTCGCAGCAGGAACCAGCGCCGCTTGCCTCCCGCGGGCTCGTGGCACGGGTAGTCCAGGAGGAACGACTCGCTGCGGCCCGCGAGGATGTCGCGGATGCCTTGCGCCACGGCGGCGGCTTCCTCGGCGTACTCGCCCCGTGCGTTCTCGGTCACCTCCAGGTAGTTCGCGCCCACGCCGCAGCGGGCGTCCCCGTCCGCGCAGCCGTTGTCGCGCGCGAAGCGCCTCCATGCGGCGTTGACGGCGAGGATGGCGCCCCGGCCATCCAGGATGGCGATGTGCGTGGACAGCGAGTCGAGCGTGGAGCGCAGGAACTTCTCCGACGCATGCAGTGCATGTTCGGCGCGCTTGCGGGGACTGACATCCCGGAAGCAGACCGTGAGGCCTCCCGAGGAGGGGTACGCCCGCACGTCCAGCCAGGCATCGAGGGGTTCGTAGTAGGACTCGAACGCGACATGGACCTGCTCCGCGAGCGCCCGCCGGTACTCCTGCTCGAACAAGGAGCCGCGCGCCGCGGGGAACTCATCCCACACGTCGCGCCCGAGGAGCTCCGCGCGCGGGCGGCGCAGCAGCCACTCGCTGCTCGAGTTGAGGTAGGTGAAGCGCCAGGAGCGGTCGAGCGCGAAGACCGCGTCCGAGATGCGCTCCAGGGCGTCGAGGGCCTGGATGGATGAGGGGGCCTCGGTCGCGGGGCGCCCACGCGAGGTCCGTCCCTGGCCCTGTCGCACGGCCATTCCTCCACTCCCCTCATGAAAGACACTTGAAGGAAGTATGGGAGTTGCTGCCTCGCGGAGCCGCGCGGGGATGACTCCCCGCTCGTGGGCCAGTCCCGTCCACGGGAGGGGAGCGCCCCCCTGCCCGCGGGCCTGAAATCCCGCGGGGAAGGGGAGCCTGTGAGACGGACGTCAGGAGCCCTGCTCGCGGGTGCGATGCGCGAGCTGGAGGATTTCGTCCTCGGAGAGTTGGTCGGCCTTGACGATGTTCCGGTCCGCCTTGAGCTGTTCGACCTGGCCATCTCGCAGGACGTGGAACTGGCCCGTCTTCTGCGCGGGAAGACGCGTGGCGGGATCCATGCGCGCATCCGAGAACATGGGCCGGAGCTTGCCGAGTGCGCGGTCCTCCCTCACGCGGCCAATGAACCAGCTGCGCACGTTCTCCCGGCACTTGTAGTCCAGGTCGCCCGGGCTCTGGGTCGCGAGCATCACGCCGATGCCCGCCGAGCGTGCGCGCTTGAGCAGGTTCTCCATGGGCTGCTTGGTCGCGGGGATGCCCACGGCCGGCAGGTACATGTCCGCCTCGTCGAACATGAGGATCGCCTGGAGCTTGGAGGAGGGATGCTGGCTGGCCCAGCGATTGGCCTCCACGAGCAGCTGCGACACCCAGAAGAGCGCGCCCTGCGTTCCCCCGAGGAACTTGGTGCTGATGATGCTCAGCCGCGTCTTGCCCGGCACCTTCGTGCTCCCGAGCCCGAGCAACTCCTCCATGTTCAGCTTCTCGCCCTGGGAGGCCAGGAGGTTTCGCGCGTTGAGCCGCAGCGTCGCCAGGTCCTGGGCGAGCTTCGGGAACACCCTCTGGTCGATGCCGCTCGTCTCCTGGACCAGGGTGACGTCCTCGGACGCGATGAACTTCTGGAGCAGGTCCAGGGTCAGCTCCTGTCCGATGGGGCGCTCCACCAGCAGCCGCAAGGCCTGGGCGAGCAGCGCCTTCGCGGCCCTGTCCCTGGCGCTGTTGCGGTACTCGAGCATGCTCGAGATGGCGTCCGCGGCCTGCATCACGCTCTGTTCGCGCTCTTCCGGCGGCAGTGACTCCAGCCCCCGGGGGACCACGGGAATCGCGAGCGCGCGTCCGTCCGTGCGGCCCGGCGTGTAGAGGGCCACGTCCACGCGCTCCCGCAGCAAGCGCCGGCGCTCCTCCATCGCGGGGTTGCTCAGCTCCTCCTCCCAGGACTCGCCGCGCGCATACGCGGCGAGGTCGCCCTTGCGGTCCACCAGCAACGCGGGAATGCCTTGCAGGAGCAGTTGCTCGATGAGGTTCAAGGCCAGCGTCGTCTTGCCGCTGCCGGAGCCGCCGAGGAACGCGCTGTGTTTCGTCAGTTCCTCCGTCTGCACGAAGACGGGATTGGTGAAGACCCCCTCGGAATCGCCGACCCGCAGCGCGCCCGGCTTCGTGTCATTCGCGGGCGGCTTCTGCTGCGGCATCTCCTTGGGCGTCTGGGTTCTCTTCTGGCCCTTGCCCACGAGCGGCTCGCTGACGGCCTTGATGCGCTGTCCGTCCAGTTCAACCTCTTCCTGCGGGACGCGGGCGGTGACGGGTTCTGGCTTCTGGACGGCCTTCTCGGGGGGGACGTGGGGCGGGCTCTTCTCCAGGGCCAACACGTCCGAAATCGCCTTCAGCCGGGTGACGGGCCGCATCGACCGGCTCCACTCCATGAATGCGGGCGCGGGGTGGTCCTTCTGGAAGGACTGCAATGCCACCAGCTCACGCAGGTCGCTGTTGCCGATCACCGCCCGGCGTCCGCCCTTCTTGAGCAGCACCGTGGTCTGGTCCGCGACCAGCGTCCCCAGCGTTCCGGGAAACTCCGTCGTGCGCACGAGCACCGGGAGCTTCCCCGCCGAGGCCTTCAGGGCATCCGCCATCTGGCGTCCCAGCCCACCGCCTCGTGGCGAGCGATTGCAGAGCGCCACGAACATCTGGGTGTTGCCGGGCTGGATGGTGACGTTCAGGGAGTCCTCGTCGCGGGGCTTGACCTGGAATCGGGTGGAGCCTCCCAGCTCGTCTCCGCCCAGCTCGATGGCCCAGGCCAGCAGCGCGGCGACATCCGAGTCCTCCTCGGGAATGGCGCCCTTGAACTTCGCCCGGAAGTCGATCCACGCCTGGTCCGTCTTGTGGACGCCGTTGACTTCCGGAACGTGAGGGGGCTTGCCGCCACCCCTGACGGACATGGGCAGCGGAAACTCCTTGGGGAGCTTTCCATCCTGGATGGCGCGCTCACGGTAGCGGCGGCACTGGTTGAGGACATCCCGCGTTCGCTGACCGCTGAGCATTTCGAAGCCCTTCGCGGGGAAGGGGTAGGTGGGGTCGGCGGGATCCGGCGCGATGCCGGATTGCGCGAACAGGACGCTCAGCCTGCGTGCCGCGATGTCCCGGGCTGTCTGCGCCGTCACCACCGTCTCCAGCTCGACAGGCTCGGGATCGTGCTCGATCCGATCCCGCATGGCCTGGTTGAGCTGGTTGCGCATCTTCATCCAGAAGTCTTCCAGGCAGCAGACCACCACGACCGCGGTGGGCACCTTGCCGGCGAAGGCGGCCAGGCTGTTCATCGCCCGGCGGAAGGAGGGCTCCATGCCAGGGCTCTGCTCGAAGTCGCTGATGTCCTCCACCTGGTCCACGCAGAGCACCATGGCCTGCCCCATCACCCCCATGAGCAGCCCCAGATGGCTCAGCATGCGGATGGGGTCGTTGTCGGCGGTCCGTGGGACCAGGTCTCCAATCACGGCGCGGTCGACGGGGGGGAGGTCCTCGCAGCGCAGCCACTGGAGGATGCGGTGGTGGAAGCGCGCCTCCCGCCGCTGGAGGCAGATGAGCGCGCGCAGCAACTGCACGTCGATGTGACGGAACGCCTCGTCCGCGTGGAGCTCATCCGCGACCGAGCGGATCATGTCGTGGAGCTCGTGCTCCTCCAGGATGCGCTCTTCCGGGATGAGCGGGGCGAAGGCGCTCCTGCACCGGGCCATGACCGCGTCCGAAAGCCGCATCAGCCCGGAGTCCTCACCCTCGCCGGAGTCATAGGGCTGATCCAACGAGTCGATGAAGTACGACAGGATGTGGCGGTCGTAGTGGGACGCATCCACGGTCATCGGCATGTAGCCGACGTAACCCACCTGCCGGGCGTGGACGCCGTTGCGGAAGGCGCGCACCAGGTGGGTCTTCCCGCTTCCGGACTCACCCAGCAGCAGCAGCATGCGGCCCGCGTCCGGCGGGGGATTCCGGGTGGCACGCTTCACCAACCGCTCGAAGCTCGCACGCGCGGGAGCGTTGAGGGACTCGACATCGAAGGGGTCCCGCTTCCAGAGGGTCTGTCCCTGCTGGACGCTGCTGAAGACTTCGGGACCGTCGGCCAGGAAGGCCGCGAGGCGGGCGTCGGTGGGCATGGGGGTTCCAGGAGGGTTCGGGCTAGATGACGACGAAGTGGTACGTGGCGCCGTAGGACTGCACTTCGGACTCGGCGACGTCCGTGGCGTTCATGTGCTGGACCAGGTCCGCCCGGCTCAGCGACAGGTGCCGCTTGCGGTTGGCGTCGAGCAACGCGGTGTCAAACGCCTCGCGATTGCTCCACTCCGGCTGGACCGCTTTCCAGACGTGGGAGATGAAGACCTTGTTGTCGCCGAACCGCCCCGTGGGGAGCTTCCTCGCCACCGCGAGGATGCGCGTTGCGAAGGAGGCCGTGTCGGCGGGAAGTGCTGCCGGAGGCGTCTCCACGCGCACGGGCTTGGAGGTCTTCGTCTTCGACGTGTCCTCGCCTTCGGGCAGGACCCAGCGCCGCAGCGCGGACATCCGGACCACCTCCGCGTCCACTCGCGACGCACCGACGGCGCGGGCAGCCAGCAGGTCCAGTCCCCGCCTCGCGTTGGTGACCTCCTGGCCCAGGATCCTGCTCAGCAGGTGGGCCTTCAGCGCGGCAAGGGTGAGCTTCTCATCCGTCTCCACGCCCAGCTCCCGCCACAGCAACCGGTCTTCGACCTGCGCCAGCGTGGGGAGCTCCGGTCCTTCCACCTTGTGGGCCCGCTTGAGCAGCAGGGACCGCACGCCCCCGGCATTCGACAGGCGCCCGAACACCGCCTTGGAGTTCGGCAGGCCCAGGCCCTTCGCCAGCAGGTGCTGCTGCTTCACGCGCTTCCACGTGAGTCCCTTGGGGGAGTCCACCCGCAGGAACTTCAAGGCACGCTGCCGTCCCTGCGAGGTCAGCGCCAGCGCCGCGCGGCTCCGGGCCTCCACCAGCTTGTCCTCCTGTAGCTCCGTTAGCAGCGCGTCGAACCGGCGGGTCCACTCGCCCCGGCTCCAGCGGTGCTCCACGAAGGCCTGCAGCGTCTTCGCCAGCTCAGTGCGCGTGCCCGCCTTCTTCGGCGAGCGCGTCGCCAACCAGGCCAATGCCAGGCCCTGAAGCCGGGTGTCAGGAGTGTCGGTGTCCATGTCGTGGCTCCCGCCCGCCAGGCTCGCGCCCGCGGGCTTCAATCAACGTGTCGAGGGTGTGGAAGATGTGTTCCAGCTGGGACAGCACGTCCGTCGCGAGCAGCCGGTACACCCAGTAGCCCTCGCGCTGCAGGTCCAGGTCCTTGCGCCGGTCGCGGCGGAACCGCTCCGGATCCTGGAAGTGGTGGTAGCCGTCGATCTCCACCGCGATGCGCAGCGAACGGCACAGCAGGTCCACCTCCCAGCTGCGCTTGTCCTCGGGGTGAATCCGGACGTTGAGTTCGAAGAGGCCCGCCGTGCCCGGGTGCTCCTCCAGCCGGTCGCGCAGGTACGCCTCCGCCTTGCTCCGCGCCCGGTCCGCGCCCGCCGCGCCCGCGCCCGTCAGCACCGCCAACGCCACCTCGGCGGCGCTCGCCCGCTGCTGCTCGGACGCCCCCGTGCGCTCCAGCTTGCGGAGCGTCGCCACCGCGCTCGCGGCCTCGGACGGCTCCGCCGGCACCTCCAGCACGCCCTCGCGCACCTGCGCCTTCAGCCGTGTCTCCCCGCCCGCAAGGAACGCTCTCAACGCCTCGCTGGACACCACGCACGCCACCGCGAGCGCCGGCACCGCGTTGCTCAACACCCCCGCCACCTGGAGCCCGCGGCACGATGGCGCCTCCCCCACCGCCATTCGCACCACCGGCGCCTGCCCGGGCGGCACCAGCGCGTGCACCGCACGCAGCCCCGCGCCCAGGTTCCTCGCGAGCGCCGTGCGCACGGCGTTCGGGAGCGCTCCGGGTTCCACGGCCTCACGGCCAATCACCAGCTCCCGGCACAGCGCCCACGTGGCGTCCGCCAGCATCGCGGGCGGCGGCAGCGCCTCCAGCAGCACGCGCCGCTCATGGGCTGTCTTTCCCTGGAACCGCGGCGTGTGTCTGGGATTCGCCGCCGTCAAGCTGAACGTCGCCAGCGCCTCCGCGTCCGCCCCCAGGTCCCGGGTCGCCGCCAGCGCCCGGGCCCAGCCCAGCGCCGCCTCGTGCGGGTCCTCCCCGGACACCTCCACCACCGTCAGCCCGTGCCTCGCGGCCCACTGGCTCCAGAGCGTCCCTCCCAGGGCCTCCGGTCCCTCCAACACGCTCAGGGTCGCGATGCCCTCCGCCCGGCGCCGGGCCTGGCGGTCCAACGCATCCAGCAGCGCGACGTCACCCGCCAATGGCAAGCACTACCCCCCGGGAGTGATGGCTTCACCGCCCCTCGTGAGCAAAAGACTGCTCCCACGGGTCGGGTGAAGACAAGCCCCCCAAAGGAGGTATGGCATTCCGGGAAGGAAGAGACCCGGGTGGGTCTGAAAGGCTTTACCGCCCTGCGTCGTCGCCGGTTTCCCGATGGAGAAGCAGTCCCAATCCGGCCGCCGCGAGCGCTGAAACCATGCCCGTCAGGAAGGGGGCCTGGGTGCTCCATGACGCATACATCCAGCCGCTCGCCACCGGACCTACCGTGCGGGCCAGTCCACCGCACGACTGCGCCAGACCCAGCACGGCGCCCTGCTGCGACGGCGGGGCGACCTGGGAGGCCTGGCTGGAAATCAACGGCTGCAGGAAACCCATCCCTACGCCCACCAGCACCACGGAGAGCATCATGGGAATCGCCTGCCACGACACCGCGAGCCCCGCCATGCCGCCCGCGAGCAGGAGCGCTCCGCAGATGAGCAGCCGGAACTCACCCGCCGCGCGCGACAGCGGACCAATCAGCCCGCCCTGGATGACCATGCCCAGGCCACCCACCACCGCGAAGGTGTAGCCCACCTCCTTGGAGCCCCAGCCCAGCCGCGCCTGCACCAGCAGCGCGAACGCCACCTGGAGCGTGGTCATGGACAGGAACACCGCGAAGAACAAACCCAGCACCATCCCCAATGCCTTGCGCCGGGACGGGTCCTGCAACGCGGACCAGCGCGTCTGGGATTTCGCCGCCACGCGCTTCTCCACCGGGTGCGTCTCCGGCATCGCGAAGAACGCGGCCACGAAGCCCACCAGCGCCAGGCCTCCCGCGAGCAGCGGCGGCACCCACGGGCCCAGGCCGGAGAACAGGCCGCCCAGCGTGGGCCCCAGCACCATGCCCAGGCCAATGCCCGCGCCAATGCGGCCCATGGCCCGGGCGCGCGTCTCCTTCGTCGTCACGTCCGCGAGCGCCGCCTGACACGCGGCGATGTTGCCGGACGTCGCCCCCGCCAGGATGCGCGACGCGAACAGCAGCGGCAGCAGCAACTGGTGGCTGGCCAGCGCGAACAGCGCCATGGCCACCGCGTTCGCCAGCAGGCTCAGCAGGATGACCGCCCGCCGCCCGTGCCGGTCCGAATAGCGCCCGAGCAGCGGCGTGGCGAGCAGCTGCGTGAAGCTGAAGCACCCCAGCAGGATGCCCACCGTGCGCGCCGAGCCGCCCATGGACTGCACGTAGAAGGGCAGCATCGGGATGACGATGCCGAAGCCCACCAGGTCCAGGAACACGGTGAAGAACACCACCGCCTCCACCCGGCGCAGGAGGCCCGGTGTGGCGGTGGACGAGGCACCCACGCTGTCAGCCACCATGTCCCGCCCGGTCCACCGGCAGCGCGTCCGCGTAGGCGCGCAGGATGCGGCCCTCGTCGTAGGTGGCCTGGAAGCCCGTGGCCTCCAGGAAGCGCTTGTTGTCCACCACGATGGGGTAGCGCAGGTGGTCCGTGGCCCCCACGGACAGCCGGGGGAAGCCCGCGCGCCCCATCAGCACGGAGAACAGCGGCGACGGCAGCGGCACCGGCGTGCGGCCCGTGCCCCGGATGATGACCGACAGCGGCACCGGCGCGGGCCCCGCCACGTTGAAGATGCCGCGCACCTGCTTCTCCAGCGCCAGCTGCAGCGCCGTCACCACGTCCTCCTCCTGGAGCACGTGGAAGAGGGGGTCGTAGCCCAGCACCATGGGCACGCGCTTGCCGCGCAGCAGGTTCGCGAGCGTGCCCGTGCCCGGCGTGCCCAGCGTGTAGACAAGCCGCAGCACCGCGGTCTTGACGTCCGGCATGCGCCACAGCGCCGTCGCCGCGTACAGGTCCGCGGCCACCAGGTCCGCCAGCTCCGGGATGGCCTCCAGCGCGCGCGGGGGCTCGTCCTCGGAGTGGTACAGCGGCGAGTCCGGCGCCGCGCCGTAGAACGTGTGCCGGCCCACGAAGAGCACCTGCTTCACGCCGTGCGCCGCGCAGTGGTCGAACAGCGCCTTGGTGCCGTCCAGGTTGATGCGGCCGCGCTCGTGGCCCTGCACGGTGAACGCCGTCACCGTGGCCATGTGAATCACGGCCTCCGGCTTCCAGCGCCGGAAGAGGTCCTCGGCGGCGCGCTTGCGGATGTCCACCGGGTGGACCTCGATGCCCTTGGGCGCGTCCCTCCACGGGCGGATGTCGATGCCCGCGACTTCATGGCCGCTGTCGCGCAGCTTGAGCGCCAGCCTCCGCGCGATGCCGCCGGAGATGCCCGCAATCAACACCCTCATGGCAACAGCCTCCGGGCCCGGCGCAGGTTGCGCTCGGCGCGGTTGTCTTCGATGAGCCGCTGGATGCTCGCCTTCACCTGGTCCACATAGCCCTGGATGACGTGGTCCTCTTCGTCACCCGTGCCTTCGAAGACGAGCGGCTCGCCGTAATGGATTTCCAGGCCAACGGGCAGGGGCAGCGGCAGCAGGTACGGCGTCAGCGGCACGTACGGGACGCCCAGGAGCTTGCCCAGCGCGTACGCGTTGGTGACCGTGGGGATGGCCGCGCCGCCGCCCAGGAAGGCGAAGGGGATGATGGGCGAGCGCGTCTGGAGCGCCAGCCGGATGAACCCCGTGCCGAAGTCCACCAGCGAGTAGCGGTCCGGGTAGAGCTTCGCGGTACCCCGCGCGCCCTCCGGGAAGATCATCAGGAGCCGGTCGTCCTCCAAGAGGCGCACGGCGTGCTCGGGCAGGCCGGTGAACTGGCCGGTGCGGCTGGCCCACAGCGAGGCCACGGGGAACTTGTGGATGAAGCGCTCCACCATGCCCTGCGCGAGCCGGGGCGGATCCATCTCCAGCATCGTGGAGGTGAGCACCATCATCCCGTCCACCGCGACGCCGCCGGAGTGGTTGCCCACCAGCATGCCGCGGCCCTTCTTGGGGATGTGCTGCACGCCGGTGCAACGCACCCGGAAGTAGTTCCGGTAGAGGAAGGCGAAGAACTCCAGCGCCAGCTTCAGGTGCTTCTTGGAGATGCCGTAGGGGTCGACACCGTATTCATTGAAGGGCAGCTGCAACCGCTCCACCCGCTCTGACAGGGACTCGCTCTGGGGCACGGGGCGCACCGTAGCACCGCGCGGGTGCTTTGCACGGGGGGCCCGCGTCCCCCATTGTGCACCCGACGGGTGCCCCGGACGGGCCCCCAGGGAGTGACGCGTGATGGCGGGGCAGCCGTGGACGGAGATGCTGGACGGGGTGGTCGCGTGGGCCAAGGCCCTGCCGGCGGGGCTGTCCAACCAGGTGGCGGTGGACGTGAGCGGCCGGCGGGTGCGCCTGTCGCACGCGCGGGTGGAGGCGCTGTCGCGGGGCGTGCTGGGCCGCGTGAAGGGGCTCACCCTTCGCTCGTGGGACATCACTGCGTCCGTGTACGACCTGCGACTGGACGTGCGCGGCTGGAAGCTGCGGGTGGAGACCACCCCCCAGCGCGTGGAGCTGGCCGGTGGGCGCTACACGCTGTGGCTGGCCACGCCGGGCCGGGTGGAGCTGGAGGAGTCCCCCGGCGCGTCATCCCTGTTGATGGGCGCGCTGCGCACGGGGGCCGGGAAGGCCGCGCTCCAGGCCCTGGCGCGCAAGCTGTTGCCGCCGGGACTGGCCTGGGACGGACAGGTGCTCCGGGTAGAAGGGGCGCTGCCGAAGGAGGGCGCGCTGGCGGCCCGCCTCTTCGAGTCCTCCTCCCTGCGGATGACCGCGGAGCACGCGCCGGAAGGGCTGTGGCTGTCCGCGGAGGAGTGGCCGGGGCTGTTGGACCTGCTCCAGGCCGCGCTGGGCCCGGGGTAGGGCGCGCTTCAGCGGCCCTCGCCGTCCCACACGTTGGCGCGGCCCGCCAGGGGACCGCGCTGCGGACGGACGATGCAGAAGCGCTGGCCGGTGGGGGCCTCCATCACCCACCAGCGCTGCACGTAGGCGACGCGCTTCGCGCCCAGGGACTCCAGCCGCTCCAGCTCCGCGTCCAGGTCATCCGACTCGATGTCCAGGTGGATGCGGCTCTCGTGCTCCACCTGTTGGAGGAGCAGCATGGGCTCGGTGTCCTTCGCCTCCAGCTCGCGGTAGGTGGGCGAGTCCGGATCCACTGGCTTCACCGCCCGCCCCAGCGCCGCGCTCCAGAACCGTGTGGCGGCGTCGAAGTCCTCGACCTTGCAGTCGATGACGAACGTGCTGAGTCGGCTGTGATGCATGGCTCGCTCCTGATGGGCCGGGCAGGGGGGAAGCCCGTTGAAGGGGGAGCCAGGGATACACCGAAAAGCGGGTGGAAGGTACGACGGATTGAAGGGTGGGAGGGATGTGCGGCGCGCACCACTCCGCGCCGCCGGAGCCTCCCGCCTTTGGGGCCCTGCCTCAGTTGGGCCGCGCGAGCAGCTTGTCCAGCGCCGCGTAGCTCTCGTTGAGGCCCTGCTCCATGCCGGAGCCGACCATGCCCTGGAGGTCCTCCGCGGTGTGGAACAGGGAGATGTTGACGAGCTTCGTGCGGCCGTCGCCCAGGTCCTCCAGCGTCATCGTCTCCACCGTCACGTGGCCCGGCATGCCGTCCCACTCGAAGGTCTGCTCGATGCGCTCCATGGGCTTCACCTCGCGGTAGCGGCCCTCGAAGCCGTGGCTGCCTTCGGGCGAGTGTTCGACGAAGCGCCAGTGGCCACCGCGCTGAACGTCCATGCGCTCGACGACCACCTTGTTGCCCCGGCCCCACCACTGGGAGACGAGCGCGGGGTCGGTCATCGCCTTCCACACCCGCTCGCGGGGCGCGTTGAAGATGCGCTCGATGCGCAGCTCCCGCTCCGCGGTCTGGGTGACGATGGCCTTGGGGGATGCACTCGCGACTTGGGTCGTCATGGCGTTCCTTTCGTGCGCTCGAGGAAGTCCTCGAGGTGATCCAGGCGCTGCTCCAGCATGGTCCGGTACGTGGCCATCCACTTCGCCACGTCCTCCAGTCGCTTCGGCCCGAGCTTGCATTGGCGGACCCGTCCGACCTTCTCCGTCGTGACGAGCCCCGCCTCCTCCAGGATGCGCACGTGCTTCTGGAAGCCCGTGAGCGTCATCTCGAAGTGCTCGGACAGGCTGCCGATGGACGTGCCGGTCCCTCCCCCCAACCTCAGGAGGATGGCCCGGCGCGTCGGGTCCGACAGCGCCGCGAACGTACGGTCGAGGGCGGCTTGAGACTGAACCATTTGGTTCAGTGTTAAGGCATGGAACTCACGACGTCAAGGCCCCCGGTGCCTGGCTACTTGCGCTTCTTCGACATCGAGCGGACGAAGATGGAGTCGATGCCGTGGATGCGCATCGAGACGAAGTCGTCCGCGGTGGCGTTCTCGTAGCCCGCGTCGCGCATCTCCTTCACGAACGCGGGCGTGACGCCGTGGATGCGCATGGACACCAGGTCCTCCGCGCTCAGGTCCTTGAAGCCCAGGCCGCGCATCTCGCGGATGAAGTCAGGCGTCACGCCGTGGATGCTCATGGCCAGGAGCGAGTCGAACGTCAGGCCCTTGAACCCCAGCGCCGCGAAGCCCTGGATGCGCTCCGGCGTGACGTTGTGGATACGGCAGCTCACCAGCTGCTCAAGCGTCAGTTTCAAGAGGCCTTCGGCCGCCATGGCCCGGACGTATTCCGGGGTGACGTTGAAGATGCCCACCTGGACCAGCTCATCCACGGTGCTGACCTTCTGGCCCACGGCAGCGAGCTCCTGGACGCGCCGCGGGCCGACGTTCACGCTGGCCAGGAGGAGCTGCTGATCCGCGTCCGGCTTGGGAATGCCCAGCTCCCCGAGCTTCTTCGTGAAGCTTGCGTCCGGGCTGAAGCGCCAGGTGCCCACGCCCTGTCCGTCCTTGAAGCGGCCCTCGAAGTCGAACGTGCCTGCTTCGCGCACCAGCTTGAAGGGGGCGCTGCTTCCGTCCGCCGTGGACAGCCCCTGGAAATCGGCGAGCGGTGCGGAGAAGCCGTGGTGCGAATCAGGACGGTCCTTGGGCTGCAATGACAGCTGCAACTGCTGCTCCTTCACGTACGCGCCCCACGTGCCGGTGCTCTGCGCATCGGCGGCGAGGACGGGGAGGGTGAGGAGCATCACGACCAGGGTGAGCCACGGAGACAGGCGCGAC
Source organism: Corallococcus sp. AB032C (assembly GCF_003668935.1). Lineage (NCBI taxonomy): Bacteria > Pseudomonadati > Myxococcota > Myxococcia > Myxococcales > Myxococcaceae > Corallococcus > Corallococcus sp. AB032C. The sequence continues at coordinate 50,933 of NZ_RAWP01000009.1, forward strand.
GTCATGACGGCGACTCCTTTTTCGGCAAGGCGCGGCCCTCGCGTGCGCTCGGGAGGGAGCGCACGGTGGGGCCGCTTGGGAGAGGAAGGGAGGGGCTACTTCCGGGACTTCTGCATGCGGCGGATGAAGTCCGCGTCCACGCCGCCGGTGCGCAGGCGCACCAGCTCATCCACGGTGGCGGGCTTCACGCCCACGGCTTCCAGTTCGCGCAGGTAGCTGGAGTCGACGCCCAGCGCACGCAGCTGCACGGCTTCATCCAGGCTCAGCTTCCCGAAGCCAGCGGCCTTCAGCTCGTTGAGCCACGCGGCGTTGATGCCCAGCGCCTTCGCGGACAGCAGCTCGTCGGAGTCCTCCTTGTCGAAGCCCAGTGCGGCCATCTGGCCCAGCCACTCCGGCGTGACGCCCAGGTGCCTCATGGCCACCAGCTGCTCGGCGGGGATGGACCGGCCGAAGCGGTCCGCCATGGACTTCACGTAGTCCGGCGTGACGCCTGCGTGCTGGAAGCCCACCAGCGTGTCCACCGTGGGCTCGTAGCCCATGGCGGTGATGCGGTCGACGACCTCCGGCGTGACGCCCGCGATCTTCAGCGCGACCAGCTGGTCCACGCTCAGCGGATCCACGCCCACGCGGGTCTTCTCGTCGGCATCATCGGAGTCCTTCCTCGCCGCGCGGGCCTTCTCCTTCGGGGACGGCGCGGGGTTCGGAGCCGGCGCGACGACCGGCGCGGGCGCGGGGTTCGGAGCAGGGGGCGCTGCGCCGACCGCGAGCACCGGAACCGCGACCGGCGCGGACACGGAGACGTGGGGACGGGGCGTAACGCTGACGACAGGAGACGCCAGGGACTTCGTCTCCGGCGCCTTCACGGGCTGCACGGCGAGCGCCGTCAGCGGCACCGCCAGCGCCAGGCTGCTGGCCAGCGTGACGATGGACACCCCCGCTGCCCAGCGTGACGAGCACCGCGACGTGGGCGCCACCACCAACCGCCGCACGCGGTCCTTCAGCGAACCGCCCAGCGCGGACAGCGCGGGTCCGCTGGCGTCCATGCCCTGCAACCGCAGCGCCTCCAGCGCGGTGAGCGCTCGGGCGTAGGGGAGGGCGCCGGGGCCATGGCGCACCGCGAGGTCGTCACAGCAGTTCTCGCGCTCCACGCGGATGACCTGGGACATCCACCACACGGCCGGGTGGTAGAAGAGCAGCGTCTCCACCAGCGTCTGCACCACGTTCACCGCGAAGTCGTGACGGCGGATGTGGGCCAGCTCGTGGGCCAGCACCAGCTCCAGCTCCCGCACGGCCAGCCCGGTGAGCGTGGCGGTGGGGACCAGCACCACCGGCTTCAGCCAGCCCAGCGTGGACGGCACATCCAGCTTCGACGACACCAGCAGGCGCACCGGACGCGTGAGGTTCAGCCGCCGCGCCAGCACCTCCAGCCGCTGCTGCCATTCCCACGACGCGTGCACCGCCTCATCCACCTGCTGGCGCAGCCCCATCCAGCCCTTGAGCAGCCGCAGCGACGACGCCGCCACGCCCAGGCCCCACGCCAGCACCAGCCAGGGCAGGTGCTCGCCCACCTGCTGGAACAGCCCGTCCAGCCGGGGCAACGTCGCGGTCTCCTTCATGTGACGAGGAGCGGGCAGCTGCGTCAGCGCGGGGGACACCCGGGCCTGCATGGGCGCCACGGTCCGCGGGACGGACGCCGTGCTCACCACGGGACGGGACTCCACCGCGCGCGAGGCATGCCGCCACGCGGTGGCCACCGGCAGCGCCAGCATGATGCCCAGCGCGCCGCACGCCAGCGCGTAGCGCAGGTTCGCCGAACGCCGGCCCACCCACCGGAGCGCCAGCGCCAGGGCCACCGCCACGAGCGCGCCCTGCCACACCAGGTGCACGAGCGCCCAACCCACCGCTTCCAGGACGAGACCGTTCATGACTCCGACTCCTTCTCGAGCGAATCCAGCAGCTGGCGCAGCTCCGCCAGCTCCTCGGGGGACGTCTTCTTCGTGGACAGGGCCTGCAGGGCGAGCCGCGCCGGGGAGCCGCCGAACACGCGGTCCACCAGGTCGGTGACCAGCTGCTGCTGGGTGCTCTCCCGGGGGAGCCGGGCGCTGTAGACGTGCGCACGCTGGGACTCGTCGCGCGTCACCAGCCCCTTCTCCGTCATGATCTGCATCGTCTTCAGGACGGTGGTGTAGCCGCCCCCGTCCTGGAGCGTCTCGTGGACCTCGCGCACCGTGCGCGCGCCCCCGTCCCACAGCACCCGCAGGATGGCCAGCTCGGCATCCGTGGGGCGCGGCAGCTTTCCTCGGCTCATGGCTTCCTCTCTCCTCACCGCTTCCTACGCATAGTTATACGAACGATTTCGTAGGTGTCAACGAAGCATTTCGTACTTCATGGGCAAGGGGCCCTTGGGGGAGGGGAACGGGCGTGCGCGAGGGCTGACGCCCAGACAAGCCATCAGGGAGGGGTGAACCGGACGGCGGGGTGTTTACCGTTTTCCCGACCGGGTCCCACGGCCACGCGGCGGGGAGCCCGAGGAGCCTGTCCATCCATGCGCGTCATCCTCTTCTGTCATTCCCTGCTGTCGGACTGGAACCATGGTGACGCCCACTTCCTGCGCGGGGTGGTGACGGAGCTGGCCGCGCGAGGCCACTCCGTGCGCGTGTTCGAACCCGAGGACTCGGGGAGCTTCCAGTGCCTCTTGGAGGAGCCCCACGGCGTGGCCGCGCTCAACGAGGTCCGCGCCCTCTATCCGCACGTGCGTCCGGAGCGGTACGCGCCCGACACGCTGGACCTGGAGGCCGTGCTCGAAGGCGCGGACCTGGTGCTGGTGCATGCCTGGACGCCGCCGGACCTGGTGCGCCGCATGGGAGTGCACCGCCGTGACGGCGGCCGCTTCCGCCTCCTCTTCCACGACACCTGGCACCGGTGCGTGAGCGCGCCGGAGGTGATGGCTGGCTACGAGCTGTCCCGGTACGACGGGGTGCTCGCCTCTGGAGACGTGCTCCGGGACCTCTACCTGGAGCGGGGCTGGGCGCGGCGGGCGTGGACCTGGCACGAGGCCGCCGACGTGCGCGTGTTCCACCCGCACCCGCGCAACCGCGAGGTGCGCGACCTGGTCTGGATTGGCAACTGGGGGGACGACGAGCGCACGAAGGAGCTGCAGGAGTTCCTCGTGGAGCCGGTGCACGAGCTGGGCCTCACCGCGAGGGTGCATGGCGTGCGCTACCCGGTCCCCGCCCTGCGAGCCCTCTTCGACGCCGGCATCGAGTACGCCGGCTGGCTGCCCAACCACCGCGTACCCCTGGCCTTCTCCCAGGCGCGCGTCACCGTGCACATCCCCCGGCGGCCCTACGCCACGCTGCTGCCCGGCATCCCCACCATCCGCCCCTTCGAGGCGCTGGCGTGCGGCATCCCGCTGGTGTCCGCTCCCTGGGAGGACTCGGACGGGCTCTTCACCGCGGGGAAGGACTACCTCGTCGCCCGGGACGGAGCGCAGATGCGGCGCCACCTGTCAGCGCTGGTCGCGGACGCGGAGATGCGGCACGCCTTCGCGGAAGCCGGCCTGCGAACGGTACTGTCGCGCCACACCTGCGCGCACCGGGTGGAGGCGCTGCTCGTCTTCTGTCAGGAGCTGGGGATGTCCGGCGACGTCCTCCACCCGCTGTCCTCGGAAAGAGTCCTCGCATGAGCCGCGGCCTGCGCTTCGCCTTCTTCGGTTCCAGCCTCGTGTCCACCTGGTGGAACGGCGCGGCCACCTACTACCGGGGCCTGCTGGGCGCCCTGCATGCGCGCGGACACCAGGTCACCTTCTATGAACCAGACGCCTCCGGCCGGCAGGAGCACCGCGACCTCCAGGGGCCGGACCAGGCACGCGTCGTCGTCTATTCCAACAACCTGGGCTCGGTGGACGAGTGCCTGGACGACGCCTTCGGTGTGGACGTGGTGGTGAAGTCCAGTGGTGTGGGCGCCCTCGACGCGTATCTGGATGCGCGCGTGCTGGAGCTGCGCCGCTCCGGCACGCAGGTGGTGTTCTGGGACATGAGCGCGCCCGAAACGCTGGAGCACGTGGCGAAGGACGCCCACCACCTCTTCCGTCAGCTCATTCCGCGCTTCGACCGCATCCTCACGTCCGGCGGCGGCGCGCCGGTGGTGAACGCGTACCGCGAGCTGGGCGCGAAGCATTGCGTGGCCATCCACCCCGCGGTGGATCCGGACACGCACCACCCCGTGGCGCCTGAGTCGCGCTTCGCCTGCGACCTGGCCTTCCTGGGCAACCGGTTGCCGGACCGCGAGGCGCGCGTGGAGGCCTGTTTCTTCAAGGTCGCGGAGTCGCTGCCCCGCTCGCGCATGCTGCTGGGCGGCAACGGCTGGGAGGAACGCGTCGTGCCCGCCAACGTCGGGCGCCTGGGCCACGTCTACACTCAGGACCACAACGCGTTGAACAGCTCGGCGCGCGCGGTGCTCAACCTGCACCGCGACAGCATGGCGCGCTTCGGCTTCTCACCGTCCCCGCGCGTGTTCGAGGCCGCGGGCGCGGGAGCCTGCCTCATCACCGACGCCTTCGAGGGCGCGGAGCAATTCCTGGAGCCCGGCCGCGAGGTGCTGGTGGCCCGCTCCGGTGAAGAGGTCGCCGAGCACGTGAAGCGCCTCACCCCGGAGGACGCGCGGCGCATGGGGCAGGCCGCGCTCCGGCGCGTGCTGGCCGAGCACACGTATGCGCACCGCGCCGTGGAGGTGGAGGCGGCGCTGGGCTGACGCATCCCGGTCATCGACGTCGGTGGGGGTTGAAACCCGGCGTGGCGGGACGCATCGATGGGAGTGCATGATGTCCCCTCTGCCTCCCAAGCCCTGCGCTGTCTGCGGCCGCGCCATCACCTGGCGCCGCAAGTGGGCGCGCGACTGGGAACAGGTGCGGTACTGCTCGGAGGCGTGCCGGGGGAAGCGGACCCAGGCGCGGGGTTCCCCGTGGGAGGCGCGCATCCTGGAGCTGCTCTCCCAGCGGACAGGCGGCGCCACCGTGTGCCCCTCTGAAGTCGCCCGCGCGTCCGGCGGCGAGGACTGGCGTGCGTGCATGGAGCCCGTGCGCGAGGCGGCGCGCAGGCTCGTCGCTCGCGGCGTGCTGGACATCGTCCAGGGGGGCAGGGTGGTGGAGCCCTCCACCGCGCGCGGGCCCATCCGGTTGCGCCTGCGCGCCTGATGTGGCGCCCTGTACAGGGCGTTCACGGACCGTGGAATCGCGCTTGCGCTCACATGGAGGGTCCGGCTACGCGCCGCCCCATGGCCCACGACAAGAAGCCCGCGTTCGACATCATCCTGTGGGGCGCCACGGGATTCACCGGCCGCCTGGTGGCGGAGTACCTGGCTCGCAATCAGGAGACGCACCGCGCGAAGTGGGCCATCGCCGGGCGTGATGAAGGCAAGTTGGATCAGGTCCGCTCGGAGCTGGTGAAGATTCGGCCGGAGTTCGCGGACCTGCCGGTGGTGCTCGCGGACGCGAAGGACGCGGCCTCTCTGGACGCGATGGTGGCGCGCACGCGCGTCATCATCTCCACCGTGGGCCCCTACGCCCGCTATGGCAACGAGCTGGTCGACGCCTGCGTCCGCGCCGGCACGGACTACTGCGACCTCACGGGCGAGGTGCAGTTCATGCGCAGGACCATCGACGCCCACGACGCGCGGGCGCGCGAGACGGGCGCCCGCATCGTGCACACCTGCGGCTTCGACTCCATCCCCTCCGACCTGGGCACGCTGATGGTCCAGGACTACATGCGTGAGAAGCACGGCGGCCACTGCGACCAGGTGCGCTTCCACCTGACGCGCATGCGCGGCGGCTTCAGCGGCGGCACCATCGCCAGCATGATGGACACCCTGGCGGCGGTGAAGGCGGAGCCGGCCCTCAAGAAGGTGCTGACCAGCGCCCACGCGTTGGACCCGGAGCCCTCCCGAGGCACGAAGGAGGAGCGCGACCTGGCCACGGTGAAGAAGAGCCCGGACACGGGCACGTGGACCGCGCCCTTCGTGATGGCCTCCGTCAACACGCGCGTGGTGCGGCGCTCCAACGCGCTGCTGGGCTACCCGTGGGGCCGCGACTTCTTCTACTCGGAGGTCTCCGACTTCGGTCCCGGGCCCAAGGGGCTGGCGCTCGCCGCGGCGACCACCGCGGGGCTGGGTGGTTTCATGCTCCTGTCGAACGTGGACCCCGCGCGGGAGCTGTTGGAGAAGCACGTGCTGCCCGCGCCGGGCGAGGGCCCGTCCGCCACCGTGCGCGAGCGAGGCCTCTTCGAGGTGCGGTTCCTGGGCGAGGGCCACTCGCCCAAGAGCGGCCAGCGCGTGAAGGTGGAGGGCAAGGTCGCGTCGAAGGGAGACCCGGGCTACGCGGCCACGGCGCGCATGCTGGCGGAGTCCGCGCTGTGCCTCGCCTTCGACACCATCCCCAAGCGGGGCGGTGTCCTCACCCCCGCGTCCGCCATGGGCATGGTGCTGGTGGAGCGCCTGCGCAAGGCGGGCATGACGTTCGAAGTGCACGACCGCGCCGCGTGAGGGCGCGGCGGGGCTCTCAGTCGCGCAGGTAGTGGCAGGTGTAGCCGCCGGGGTTCTTCACCAGGTAGTCCTGGTGGTAGCCCTCGGCGGGCACCCACTCGCTGGCGGCGGTGATTTGCGTGACGACAGGCCGGGACCACTTGCCGGACTTGTCCACGCGGGCCTTCACCGCTTCCGCCGTCCGGCGCTGCGCGTCCGACAGGTAGAAGATGGCGGAGCGGTACTGCGAGCCCACGTCGTTGCCCTGGCGGTTGAGCGTCGTCGGGTCGTGCATGCGGAAGAACCACTGCTCCAGCAGCGCTTCGTACGTCAGCAGCTTCGGGTTGAAGACGACGCGCACGGCCTCCGCGTGCCCCGTCTCCCCGGTGTGCACGTCCTCGTAGGTGGCGTCCTTCTTCGAGCCGCCCGTGTAGCCGGCCTCCGTGTCGATGACGCCCGGGATCTTCCGGAGGATGTCCTCCATGCCCCAGAAGCACCCGCCCGCCAGGTACGCCGTCTCGCGCGAGGCCTCCGTGGGGACCGCCGCCTTCGCCAGCACGACAGCGCCCGCGGCGGGGGCGAGCGCGCCCTGGGGCTCGCTCGGGGCCGCGCGGCCGAAGGTGGGCAGCCACGCGCCATAGCCCTTCGAGGCCAACTCGTTCACGGGGATGAAGCGCAGCGACGCGGAGTTGATGCAGTAGCGCAAACCCGTGGGCTTGGGCCCGTCCTCGAAGAGGTGGCCCAGGTGCGAGTCGCCGTCCTTCGAGCGAACCTCCACGCGCTCCATGCCCAGGGTGCTGTCGCGCTTCTCCACCACGTGGGCCTTGTCCAGGGGGCGGGTGAAGCTGGGCCAGCCGGTGCCGGACTCGAACTTGTCGCGCGAGGAGAACAGCGGCTCGCCGCTGACCACGTCGACGTAGAGCCCTTCATCGTGATTGTTCCAGTACGCGTTGCGGAAGGGCGGCTCGGTGGCCTCGTGCTGCGTCACCTGGTAGGCCAGGGGGGACAGGCTGCGCTTCAGCTCCGCGTCGGACGGCTTCGTGTACGCGCGGCCGTCCTGTGGCGGGGCGTACGCGGTGGCCGCGGGCTTCTCGCCGGGCGGAGCGCCACGCGCTTCGGTGCACGCGCTCAGGGCGGCGGCGAGCACCAGCAGGGCGGGCCATAGCCGGTGCGCCACGGGCCGCGGGGTGGGAGACGGCACTGCACGGGCGGACGACATGGGTCGCGAAGCCTCCGGGCGCCGTCGGGAGAAAGGGCGCCATTCCAACTTACGCGCGACACCGGGGAACGGTTACAGCGGGGCCACGATGCCCTGCCGGCCGGGCGGGCCTTTCCGTGGCTCGCCGGAGGGCCGGGCAGTGGCCGGCGGGGGGCCGGAGGCGCTACGGTTCTAGCGAAGACCGGGAGGGAACCGATGAGCCGGGAACGCGGGCCGCGAGGTCCAATCGGGCGGGTGACGGGCATCTCGCGCGCGGAAGGCGCCAGCGTCATCCTTCGCATCCGGGCCCTCCAGAGCGTGGAGGGCGCCGCGCCGGTGGCGAATCGCAACGCGCCCCAGCGCTCCTTCGCGGAGGTGATGGAGCGCCAGGCACAGGGCCTGAATACCTCGGAGCCCCTGCCGTTTCCCGTGGCCCCCAAGCCCCTGCCGCCGCCCGTGCGCGGTCACGAAGACGAAGAGTTGATGACCGCGAAGCCCGCCCCCGACACCTTCGTCGGGCTCATGTGGTCCAAGCTGAAGCGCCCGCGCTGATGCGCTCCAGGAATGGCGCACCGGCCGGGCTGCTACCGCCACGTCGCGGCGAGCCTGCCCAGGGACACGCGGTCCAGGCTCGCCACGTCGCTGGCTGAAGCGCTCACTCCGATGCGCTCCAGGGAAGGCGCTTCGGCCGGACCGCTACCACCACGTCGCCGCGAGTCCGCCCAGGGACACGTAGTCTTGGCTCGCGGCATCGTTGGCCGATGCACTCCAGGGAGGGCGCTCCGGCTGGACCGCTACCACCACGTCGCCGCGAGCCCGCCTAGGGACACGTAGTCCTGGCTCGCGGCATCGTTGGCGGAGTGGGGGTCCTCGGGGACGCTGAGCGTCCGCGTGGCGGTGATGCGGTAGGACAGGCCCACGCTGGAGCGAGGCAGCGGCGCGGAGAACCGCAGGAGGGCGGTGTCGCCCACGGCCATCGGCCCCACCTCGCACTGGAGCGTGCCGGCGGACATGAGGCAGTCCCGGGTGCTGGCCTGGAGGCCCGGGGGCAGGGCCACGGTGATGACGGCCCGGTTCAGTGGATCCGGCCCGTGCTGCGTGACGGTGAGCGTGTAGTCGATGCGCGGCACGGACACACCCGGCCTGGGGACAGCGGTGAGCGTCACCTCCACGTCCGCGGAAGCCGCGGCCCGCAGCACGGACACGTCATGGCTCCGGGTGTTGGCGGTGACGACGTCCGGCTTCAGGTCGCCGTCGAGCAGGCCCACCGCGAGCGCCGCGGGGCCTTCGCCGGTGGCCAGTCGCGTGGGCGCGCCGAAGGAGGCATGGCCTCGGCCGGGCAGCAGGGACACCGTGTCCTCGTTGAAGTTCGCGGTGATGAGGTCCGGCATCCCGTCGCCGTTGAAGTCGCCGGCCGCGACGAAGTACGGCCCGCCCTTCACGGCGAAATCCACGCGCACAGGGAACGCGCCGGTGCCGTTGCCGCGCAGCACGGACACGCTCTGGCCCCGGAAGTTCGCGGTGACCACGTCCAGCTTCCCGTCGTCATCCACATCCACCACCGCGACGGAGTAGGGCGCGTTGCCCGTGGCGAAGTCCATGCGAGGCCGGAACGTCCCGTCCCCGTTCCCGAGCAGCACCGACACCGTGTCCACGAAGTTCGCGGTGACCAGGTCCGCCATCCCGTCGTGGTTGACGTCGGCCACCTTCACCGCGAACGGGTTGGTGCCGGTGGTCACGTCCTTCTGGTGCACGAACCGTCCGGAGCCCCGGTTCAGCAGCACCGACACGGAGTCCTCGAGCGAATTGGCCGTCACCACGTCCAGGCGGCCGTCGCCGTCCAGGTCGCCCACGTCCACGGACGAGGGTTCCGCGCCCACGGAGTGGTCGGTCCGCGCCCCGAACGTCCCATCGCCGCGCCCCAGCAGCACGGACACCGTGCCTCCGAAGTGGCTGGTGACCGCGTCCAGGTGGCCATCTCCGTCGAAGTCCCCCACCGCGACCGCGCCGGGCAACGGGCCGGTGGGCCGCTCCATGCCGGGCGCGAACGTCCCGTCCCCCTGGCTCCGCAGCACGGACACGGTGCCCGCGGTGTGGTTGGCCGTGATGACGTCCAGGCGCCCGTCCTCGTCGAAGTCACCGAGCGCCACTGCGCGCGGCCCCATCCCCGTGGGAGAAGCGCGAGGAGCGTCCAGCAGTGGCTGCGATGAGGTGTCCACCATCCGAGGCAGCGCCATGGCGAGCAGCACCGCGACGCTGAACAGCATCACGCCCGCATGGGCCATTCGTGGGTGTCGCATGTCCGTCCCCCTCTTCATTCATGATTCACGGCCCTGAACCGGCAAGGCCGTATGAACGCGGTTTCCGTGACATCCCCGCGTGATGTTGAAGAAGTAAGAAGGGGCGCCGGGTGGGGCCATGCGGCCCGGGGGTATGTGGGGTGACGGGCGGTGGACAAGGGCATGTCCCCGGAGGGACGGCTTGCGCGCGGGGTAGTCTGCGCGGCCCATGTCCCTTCCGTCAGAAACCCCGTCTTCCTCCCGCCAGCCGTTGGTGGTCACCACGTCGGACCGGGTGGATGCATCGCTCGCACAGCGTGCGCGGAGTGCGGCGGAGGCGGTGGGCGTGCCGTATGTGGAGCGCCACCACAAGCTGCCACTGAAGAAGCTGCTCGCCGACATGGCGGACGCGCTCATTGTCTTCGAGTCCACGGCGGTGTCGCTGGTGGACGCGGAAGGGACGCTGCGCTTCTCACCGGGGCTGGCGCACCTGCGAGTGAAGCAGCTGGACGCGGGCGTGATGGAGGACCAGCTCGTGCGAGTCGCGGGCCTGCGCGAAGGGGAGCGCGTGTTGGACTGCACGCTGGGCCTGGGCGCGGATGCGCAGGTGGCGGCGCGGCTGGTGGGGCCGGGCGGAAGCGTCATCGCGCTGGAGAAGAGTCCGGCGCTGTATCTCCTGGTGCGGCACGGGCTCAAGGGGCTCGAGCGCCACCCGGCCGCCTGCGCGGTGAGCGCGGTGTACGCGGACGCGGCGGAGTTTCTGCGCATGCTGCCGGACGGCGCGTTTGACGTGGTGCTCTTCGACCCGATGTTCGAGCGCGAGCGCAAGTCCTCCGCCGCGTTCGAGGCGCTGCGCCGTCACGCGAACTACTCGCCGTTGACGCGCGAGACGGTGGACGAGGCCCGGCGCGTGGCACGCCGGGTGGTGGTGTTGAAGGGCTCGCGCTACTCGAAGGACTTCAAGAAGCTGGGCATCACCCCGGAGCCCTCCCGGCCCAACGCCACGGTGTTGTGGGCCCTACTGCCGGGCTCGGGTAATCCCGTGCATCCTGGTGAAGACGGAAGTCCCTGATAGCGTCCCCGGCCGCCGTGAAGCACGACAACCGGGAGCGACACATGAAAACGCTGAAGCGGGGACTGTTGCTGGTGGGCTGCCTGCTGGGGACCGTGGGCTGTGGCGTGGAGGCGCCGGAGGAGGGTGCACCGGTGCAGGAGGACACGCAGGAGGTGTCCGCGCAGGCAGGCTGCATCCCCGGCCAGACGCGCACCATCAAGGTGGGCTGCTGCACGCCCACGTTGGAGCGCCGGCAGAACCAGATCTGCACCAACTCGGCGGGCTCCTGGAGCAACTCCGGCTCCAGCTACTGTGGCGGCTCGACCCTGAACTGCTACGGCGGCTGATCAGGAGGCCCGAGGCGCGTTGACCCATCCTGCGCGCAAGCAAGGCTTGCGCAGGGTGGTCCACAAGGGCCGGTGGCTGAAGCGTCGATCCGCGGGAGGCCGCTCTCCGGAGACGAACCGTCCCCATCTGTCCGACCGCCGGACAGGTTGCCCAAGGCCGAGCCCATCACCATTCTCTCGGCGCGCGCTCCATCAATCTCAGAGGGAGTAGGCCCCGGAGCTGCTGGAGACAGCAGTGGCTCGCTGGCCGTAGCCACGGAGAGGGACTGCACCTGAGGGCACGGCGCAACCCCGAGCGCCTCGGTGTCCTCGGAGGCCGGTTCAAGGCAACCGGGGCTCCGCTCTTCGGCAGAAGGGCGTACCTCCGGCGCGTCCTCCATCCCAGTGGCTGCCACGGGCGCACCGACGAGGCCCTCCTGGGCGCATGGGGCCTCGGGGGAAGCAGGCTTCATGGGGACGGGAGCGAAGGCTTTCAGCACGTGCTCATCGCGCGCTTTCAGCAGTGCTGGCAGCTCATGCTGAAGTGCCTGCACGTCGCGCTCGTTCAGAATCTCCATCACGCGGATGGCCCACTCGTGCAGCGCCCCTCCGCCCATGAGCGGCAGCAGTTGGGCGGCTCCTCCCAGGAATGCCCGCTGCAGGGACTGAACGAGGAGCACGTGCCCGGGACGTGCCGCCACCCGCGCCGCATGCCGAAGCAATTCGAATTCCGCTCGCGCGCAGACTTCCCCCGACTCCCAGCGCGCCGCGTCCTGGAGCCGGTAGCACGTGCTCCCCAGCCGGTCCAGGTCGAGGTCCGAGGCTCTCGCGCAGCAGTCGGCCAGCAACTCCACCAGCGCCTGCCGCTTGAGGCTGAAGCAGCCCTCCAGAAGCCACCGCGCATCCGGGTTGCTCGCGTCATGCAGCGCCAGGCCCAGGTTCTCCAGCGTCAGCGACTCATCCAGCGGCACCGCGCGCGTCTTGCGGCCGGAGCGCTGCACCACCAGGCCTCGCGCCGCCAGCCGCCGCAGCGCCTCGCGGATGGTGCCCCGGCACACCTCATAGCGGCGCGCCAGCTTCGCTTCGGAGCCGAATCGCCCGCTCGGGTGCAGCCGCCCCAGCGCGATGTCGCGCTCGATTTGCGCCTCCACATAGGCCACGAGTCCTCGCCGCTCCATCCCCATTCCCCTTCCTCGTCCCAGCATCGCCATCCAACCACAGGGGTCTGACATGGACGTGCGGGACCACCCTTCTCATTGCCAGCCAGGGGGGCACCCTCCGGGCCCGGTCGGAGAAAAACCTGTCCGACTGTCGGACAGGTTTTCAGGCAACCGGGCCCGGGCGGGCGCCTCCGTCCGTGGCCCAAGTCTGGCTTCCGGCTACACAAGACCTCGCGGTTCACCGCTGCGCTTGGTGATGAGCGCGTTTTCGCGGAGGAGTGGGGGCAGGTTTGCTTTCGGAACGCTGGCGACCTGATGGGTCCGCGCTTCTGGTGTCTTCCCCAGTTCGGGAGGCTCCGGATCGGGGAGGCTTCAGGTTCGCTTGAATGCGCTGGCGTCGGGCAGGCCGCTGCCGCTCAGGTCCGCGCCCATGGCGGTGAGGACTCCGGAGAAGATGTCCGGCTCGTTGGAGGTCACCTTGCCCGGTTGGCGCTCGCCGGTGCGCGCGTCGAAGCCGTAGGTGAGGGTGGTGTTCGGCTCCACGCCTCCCAGCACGGTGTTGCCCTTCACCATGGGCGACAGCAGCAGGAAGCCGTTGTTGAGGTCGTGGCCCGAACCGAACTCCGTGGCGCCGGAGGGACGCGGACGCGTGCGGCCGAATTCCGTGGCCACGTAGATGAGCGTGCGGTCCCACATGGACTCGCCTGAGTTCGCGTCGAATGGCTCCGCCTTGAGCAGCGTGATCAGCGAGTCCACCGTGGACAGGATGCGCGCCCACATGAAGGCCTGTCCGCCCCGGTGGTCGTTGTGGCTGATGTCGAACGCGAGCGGCGGATTGGCGATGCCATTGGGCCCGCCCACCGCGACGTTGAAGTCCGGCCCCAGCGTCACCGACACGGACACCCGGTACTTGAGCAGCAGGAACGCGAGCGCCGCCTGGCCCTGCACGGGATCCGTGAAGAAGCCGGGGAACACCTCTCGCAGCCGCGCCCCGTCCGGTGAGCTCTCCAGCCCATACTTCGACAGGGGAATGGACGGCAGGTTCGGCAGGACATTGAGCTTCGTGATGAGGTCCAGGGCCTCCAGCTTCGGCTGCTGCACGCCGCGCTGTTCGCTCCAGCGCTTCAGCGCGCCGCTGTCCTGGAAGGTGCGGCCGAAGATGGACTTCTGGTCCAGGGCGTCCCGCGTGCTCCGCGCCAACGCGATGACGTCCTTCGACGGCGCTCCGGCGATGCCTCGCGAGCCATCCAGGCCCAGGGGCCACAGGGACGGGTTGACCACGGGCTCCCCGAAGCAGGACAGGGGCAGGCTGTCGTCGGTGCCTCGCTCGGCGTAGCCGCCCGTGCCCATGTTGACGTTGGGCAGCGGTATTCCGCCTCCCCACTGGAGCGCGACGGCCTCCTGGAGCGTGCGGCCCCGCCACGCCCCGTTGCCGGTCAGCGAGCGCTTCTGCGCGATGCCGTGATTCACGGACGTGCCCACGGAGGTGGCCACCAGCATCTCGCTCGCGTGCTTCTTCACGAACGCCAACTGATCAGTGTCGACCGGGATGTTGATGCTGCCCAGGCGCGAGTTGCTGTACTTCACCGCGCGGAAGGGACTGTCCGCCACGCCCTGCACCTGCGCGTCCGGGAACGTGTTGAACGCGGCGGCGTTGGAGGACTCGGATTGGCGTACCGCGAGGAAGCTGTCCACGATGGACGCGCCCCCCGCCGCCCCGATGACGATGAGGAACTTCGGCTTGCCGTCGAGTGCGTCGCGCTTGCGGCCCAGCTTCTCCAGTGACTCGGGCGTCTGGAGCGAGTCCCGGCAGCCGGAGAGGAAGGGCGCGAGCGTGGTGCCCGCCGCGCAGAGTGACAGTGCCCGCAGCATCTCCCGGCGCGACAGCCGGCCCGTGGTCTTGAGGGTCATGGGAAGGGTTTCTCAGTAGAAGACGGCTTCGGCGGAAGAGAAGACGGCGAGACACGCGGCCTGCATCCACGCGACCCCTGGCGTGGCCGCGCCGGTGGCCTGCACGTCGGTGGACAGCCGCACCAGCGTGTCGCGCTCATCCTGGGTCGGGTCACGCAGCCACGCGCGGCGCACCAGGGACGTCACCGCCGTGGCGACAGCGGGGCTCGTTGCGTCCGCCAGCTTGCCGTCCGCGGTGAGGACCACGTCCTTGAACACCACCGCGGCGGCGGGCGTGTTCACGTCCAGCGCGATGCGCGCGTTGCAGGCGGAGAGCACGGTGCGCTCCACGGCGATGGGCGTGGTGGCGCCCGTGACGGAGGCGGTCTCATAGACGCTGTGCTGATAGGGGTCCACGCCGCCCAGCGCCACGCCGTGCACGGTCTGGCAGGGGTACTGGCCCAGTTCGTTGCATACGGACGTCACGGGCAGCTCCAGCGCCTGGGCCAGGTCGAGCGACAGGCGCTCGGGGCCCTTGAAGCGCAGGTTTCCCTTCTGGGACTTCGCGACGCCTCCGTCCCATTCAGGCGTCACGCCGGGGTTCGCGTCCGGTCCCAGGTCGACGGCGGGGGGGAGCTTGTCGGAGCAGCCCGTGAGCAGCAGACAGGTCAACAGCAGGCGTTCAGGGCGCACCGTAGGCCTCCGTGCGGATGAGGTCGTGAAGCATCTTCTGCACGCGGTACGCGTGCGTCGTGCGGAAGGCCTGCCAGGTGCGGACGAACTCTTCGTTCTCCTCTGGCTGGGGCGCGTGGCCGACGAGCAGCTTCCAGTAGTCCGTGACGGTGGAGATGGCGAAGGCGTCGCTGTTGGCGGCGACCCGGGCCCACTCCATGAGGTTGTTCACGGGCTGGCCCAGGATGACGCCCTGTTCGGGCGTGTTCTTCAGCGTGGCCGCTTCGTTGGGGAAGAGCAGCTCCAGCCGGTTGGGGATGTAGCGGTTGGGCAGCCCACCCAGGCCGTTGTAGTTGCGGTACGGATACGACAGCGGATCCAACGTCGCGTGGCACGCGGCGCACTGGGGCGCCTGGACGCCCTTGGCGTCGTAGTCGCGCGGCTCGTTGAGGACGCTGTGCAGGCCCTCCTGCTTCGCGATGTCCAGGCCCAGGTACGCGCGGTACATCTGCGAAGCGGCGTTGCGCGGCAGCGCGGTGAACATGACGAACGAAGTCAGCGTCCACGCGCTCGTCATGTTGCCGGCGCGGCGCGAGGCCTCCACGAACTGGGAGGAGATGCTGTTGGCGGTGGTGTACGTGGTGGGGCTCGAGCCCGAGCGCTTCACGTAGAAGCTGGCGGTGAGGACGTCGCGCGCGTCGTGGTCGTCCGTCTGGGACCAGGCGAAGAGGGCGTAGTCGTCGTAGTAGTCCGCCAGGGGAATGATGCCCGCGTCCTCGCCGGACTTGATGGATCCGACGGGGCGGATCTTCGGGTGGGCCACCTTCCAGAGTTGCCCGTGCTTGCCTCGCCAGAAGTCGGACTGGAGGCAGCGGTCCAGTTCCTGGTCGATGAAGGCGCGCTGCTTCTCCGCGCTGCCCAGCTCCAGGAAGGAAACCACCTGGGCGTAGGTGGGGGACGTGCCGCAGAAGTCGCTGAGCATGCGGCGGTACGCGAAGCGTGGGTCGTACTGGCAGACCTTGAACTGAGGGTTCTCTCCGCCGCCGCAGACGCCGCTGGGCGGAACGCTGGTGGCGTCGCCGGGCAGCGAGCCCTGCTCGACCTCGAACTGGTTGGGGGCGCCGTCGCCGTCGGTGTCCGCGGTGGCGATGGAACGCAGCGCGGCGGGGAGGGCGGCGGCGAAGTCCGCGTCGGAGAGGGGGCGTGGCTTTCCGGGGGCGAGGTGCGGCTCCAGCGCGGCGCCGTAGCCGTTCCGCTGGGGCGGGGCCACGTGGCAGTACGTGCAGGCGGGCTGGGTGCCCTGGCATGCGGGCGCGGTGGGGTACTCGGCGCAGAAGGTGCCAGGACCGGTGGGCATGGCCACGGCCAGGGGCGCGAACCCGAGCAGCAGCAGCCCGGCCAGCAGCCATCGGCTCGGGGTTGGGGAGGGGAGGGGCACGCGGGCTCCGGGAACGGTTGCTGTACGGACACCTCAACCCGGAGAATCAGAAAAGGTTTCGGCGATTCGTGGGCGCCCGTCTCACCAGGGCCGCCGCTCGATGAGGTGGCGGGCCTCCGGCGAGGGGGCGAGGAAGGACACGGGCGCACCCGCGACGCGCTCGAGTTCCTCCAGGTGGTGACGGGCCGCGTCGGTGAGCTGGTCGAAGCGCCGTGCGGCCCAGTTGGTCGCGGCCAGGTCCCCCGCGAGCGTGAGCGCCAGGTCCGTAGGGGCATTGAGGGAGGCGGCATCGCGCAGCCCCACCCAGTCGAACGCGCGGCCTTCCGAGCGGCACGCCAGGACCACCCGCCGCACCCGCCCCGGTGCGAGGCCCGCCGCCTGGATGCAGCCGCTGGCGGAGGGTCCCGCGCTTTCGACGAGCACGCGGTGACCTCGGGCGAAGGCGTCCTCCAGTTCCTCGCGTGAGGGCATTGGGTCTGGCCCGCCCGGTCGAAACAGCACGGCGTAGTGAGGCGCGAGCTGTGCCGTGAGGGTCCGCGTGTCCACACCGTCATGGCGCCCCGGGACGATGAGGTCCACGAGCCGTTCGCCGGGATGCCCATACAGCCCGAGCCGGCTGGCCACCCGCACGAGTACGGCGCCGGGTGGCGTCCTCGCCGTGTCGACCACGAGCTCCGCCAGCGAGGCCAGCGCGTGCACCGCACGCTCGGCGGGATGCGCCCAGGCCGCTTCGAAGCTGTCTGGCTCCGTGTCGCGCAAGGCCTGCTCTTGTTCCGGCGTCTCCAGGTGGACGTGCACGACGCGGAGCCCCGGGCTTCCGCGCAGGCAGTCCAGCTGTGCCTCGCTGCTCGCGGCATCCACGATGATCAGCCTGGGGGCGTTCAGGCCGTGGCTCCGAAGCGCGGCGAGCACTCCGTCCGCCAGCCAGCGCCCTCCCGTCTCGCGGTCCAGCGCGACGGTCAACTCCTGGCGCGCGAGCCGGGAACCGTCACCGCCATGCTTCCGCAGGAAATCCTCCGAGTGGAGAGGCAGCGCGCCGAACCGCCGCGCGAGCCCCTGCGCGAGGGTCGTCTTCCCCGCGCCAATGGGCCCCGACACCACCACCACCGTGACCGCCATGGCTTGTTCCTCCCGAGGAGGAGCACCCTAGGAACCCGGTCGCGGTGCGAACCATCCCCCGTTGGAGGGAGGCCTCAGCGCTTTTCGGAGACTCGCACCCAGTCCACTTCCATGGTCTGCGGTGCATTGCGCAGCAGGTCCGCGGTGGCCTGAGGCACGCCGAAGTACGGCTCCTTCGCCTTGTTGACGCCCTCCGGGTAGCCGCCGCCCACCGCGAAGTTGAAGATGATGAAGAGGGGCTTGTCGTAGGCCCACGCGCCGTGGCGTTCCACTTCTTCACGCGTGGACGTCTTCACGCGCTCCCCGTCGATGTACCAGTGGATGGCCTCCGGCGACGTCTCCACTCCGTACTCGTGCCAGTCGCTCACCGCCGTGCGCGGAAAGAAGCGGCCGTTGATGGGCGTGTTGCCGCTGTAGCCCGGCCCATGCAACGCGACGGACACCCAGTCGCCGTAGCCAACGTTCTCCATGATGTCGAGTTCCCCGCACGCCGGCCACCCCGCCGTGTGGATGTCTCCGCCCAGCATCCAGAACGCCGGCCAGAGTCCCACGCCCACCGGCAGCTTGATGCGCGCCTCGACGCGGCCGTGCTTGAACTCCTGCTTGCCCGCGCTCTCCACCCGGCCCGACGTGAATGGATATCCGTTGGCCGTCTGCATCCGCGCCGTGAGCTTCAACGTGCCGCCGCTCACCGACACGTTGTCCGGCGACGTCGTGTACTGCTGCTGCTCGTTGTTCACGTGCACGTCGGTCTGGATGCGCCAGTTGCTCGCGTCCACCTCCGTGCCGTCGAACTCGTCACTCCACACCTGGACCCAGCCGTCCGCCGCGCCCGCCACTGTTCCCGCGCGCTTCGGTGCCCCCGCGCACGCCATCAGCCCCGCCACAAGCGCCCACGCCGTCACCGTCCTGTACGTGCTCGTCGCCATCGTCGTTCCTCGAAAGGGAGCCATCTACTGGAGCGTCCGCCGGTCCACCGGCGCTTCGGGGGACTCGCCCCGGTACGGCGTGGCCGGAGGCATGAGCAGCGATTCGTGCAGCCGCCCCTCCGCGTCCACCGTCACGTCCACCACGGTCTGCCGCACGGGCTCCACGCTGCCGTCCGCGTGCAGGAGCACGCCGCCCCCTTGCGGAATGCCCAACGCCCGCGTGGGCAAGCCCATGCGTTGGACGGCGAGCTTGAGGCCGGGCCACTCGGGCGGCTCGTGCACGCCGATGAGGTAGGGCGCCAGGCCCAGCACCGGGAAGGGCTCGCCTTCGCCGGGCAAATCTTCACACCACGCGCCCAGGCCCAGGTGCATGGCCCCGGCGGACACGCCCATCAGCACCGCGCCGGCCTGATGCCGCTCGCGGAGAATCGCGTCCACGCCGTGGGCCTGGAACGCGTTCCATCCCACGCGCGGGTCTCCGCCCGCCAGCAGGATGACGTCGGCGTCCTTCAGCCACGCCAGGTCCTCGCCGGACGGCGCGGCCGGGATGCTCCGGCAGCGCGTGAGCCCGATGCCCTCCATGGCCGCGACGAAGATGTCGTAGAACTCCGGCACGTCACCGTTGGACGCGCCCAGGTACGCGGCCTTCACCGGCGGCACGCGCAACTCCGCGCCGGTGAGTACGCGCACGTAGTCCAGGAAGGGGCGCCCCTCCACGCGCCAGAACAGCGGAGCGCTGTCAGCCAGCAGGAGGAGGGGCGGAAGCGCCATGCCGTTGAGCCTACCGCCACTGGTAGGCGCGCACCCAGTCCACTTCCATGGTCTGCGGCGCGTTGCGCACCAGGTCCACCGTGGACTGCGGCACGCCGTAGTACGGCGTCGAGGCGCCATTCACGCCGAAGGGATAGCCGCCACCCACCGCGAGGTTGAGGATGATGAACAGCGGCTTGTCGTAGGCCCACGCGCCGTAGCGCAGCACCTCCGCGCGCGTCGTGGTCTTCACCAGCGCCCCGTCGATGTACCACTTGATGTCCGAGGACGAGTACTCCGTGCGGTACACGTGCCAGTTGCTCACGCTGGACGACGGGTAGAAGCGGCCGTTGATGGGCGTGTTGCCGGAGTAGCCCGGGCCGTGCAGCGCCCCGGACACCCAGTCGCCGTAGCCGACGTTCTCCATGATGTCGAGCTCGCCACACGCGGGCCAGCCCACGGAGTTGATGTCATTGCCCAGCATCCAGAACGCCGGCCACAGGCCCGCGCCCACCGGCATCTTGATGCGCGCCTCGACGCGGCCGTGGCTGAACTCGCGCTTGCCCGCGCTCTCCAGCCGGCCGGAGGTGAACGGGTAGCCGTTGTTCCACTGCAGGCGCGCGGTGAGCTTCAGCGTGCCGTTGCTCACGGAGATGTTGTCGCCGGAGTTCGTGTACTGCTGCTGCTCGCTGTTCACATGCACGGTCGTGTTGGGCGCCCAGTTGGCCGTGTTGACGCTGTTGCCGTCGAACTCGTCGCTCCAGACCTGCACCCAGCGGTCCTCGCCGCCGCCGCCCACGACGCCAAAGGAGAACGACTCCCAGCAGCCGGTCGTGGCGCGGTTGGCGTACAGCGGCGCGCTGGCACCCTGGTTCGCGTCCGCGGACACGTACTGGCCGGTGCTCTTGGCGCGCAGGCCCACGGAGCCGTCGGCGAAGGGCACCCAGGTGAAGCGCTCCCAGTCGCCCACCGCCGTGCGGAAGCCCGTCACCTGACCGCTCGCGTTCGGATCCGCGGACACGTACAGGCCCGTCTCCACCACGCGCAGCGAGATGAAGTCGTTGCCCGCGTCACCCACCTGGAACTGCTCCCACCCCTGCGCACTGTCGCGGTTGGCGACAAGCGGCGCCGTGGCCCCCAGGTTCCGGTCCGCCGACACGAACTTCTGCGTCGCGCACGCCTTCAGCCACACCGTCTGACCCAGCGGCGCCGCCGTGGCGGACTGCTCCTGCTCCGCCACCACCGGCGTCGTCAGCATCGAGTCCTGCGCGGGAGCGGAACCCCCACCACAGGCCGTCAGCCCCAGCACCGCCGCCAGCGCCCACAGCGTCTTCCCGGCTCTCGTCGCCATCGTCTTCCTCGAAGGTGTGTCCAGCTCCGACAGGGAGCCGGGACCCGCCCCACTTAGACCAGAGCAGGTAAAATGGCTTAACCTTATTTCCATGAAAAAGTTACTTAGTGGGGCCCTGGGTGTCATGCTTGGGACGGCGCTCGCGGGCTTGCCCGGGGCGGTGTTCGCGCAAGGCCGGCCGTCGCTGGTGAACACGCGCATCGGGACGCCGTTCGGGGCGAACGGGCACTCGTCCACGGTGGACGGGCGCATCTTCGTGGGCAACATCGGCGAGGACCACGCGACCACGACGACCACGTGGATTGCCCGTGTGTTCCGTCCGGAGGCGGTGACGTACGACTCGGCGGGCAAGCCGTCGTTCGCGGGCACCTTCTCCGCTGGGAAGACGGTGACCGTGCGCAACGGGGAGAACGCGCTGGCGTTCTGCTTCACCAACCCCGCCCAGCCCTACGCGCTGTCGAGCGGCGTCGCGGTGTACCAGCCGTTCCTCTTCGACTCGATGATGTTCAACGGGGACAACGTCTTCCGGCGGCGCACGACGGACATCCGCGTGTCCCAGCCCTTCACGACGGCGGCGGACATTGCGTCGTTCAGCACCGGTCCGCTGGAGACGCTGCGCACCGTCACCGGCGCCACGATTCGCGGCATCGAGCCCACGATGACGTCCGACGGCCGGTTGATCATCTACCAGGGCGCGCCCGCGAACACCGGCGGCATCGACCACATGATGTACGCGTACAACCCCACGCCGTGCGCGGCCACGGGCTGGAGCAACCCGCGTCCCCTGTCGATGATGTTCAACGACACGAACGCCGGCGTGAAGCGCTACCCGCTGGCATGGAAGCGGCTGAAGGCGGCGACGGGCGAGGACTTCGGTGACACGACGTCAGGCGCGCTCGTGCGCGGCGCCTACGCGTGGGTGGACCACGAGGGCCGCAACCTCGTCTACATCGCCGTCACGTACACGGACGGCGCGCGACGTGAGGCAGTGAGCCTGGTGGGCGCGGACACGAACTGGACCGCGTACCACATCGACGGGGCCATCAACACGGACCGCATGGACATCGCGCACCTCTTCTATTCGGGGCCCATGTGGAACTTCGAGCAGGAGCGCCTGCCGTCACAGAGCTTCCCGCCCGGACAGAGCAACGCCGCGCACTACCTGCCCGTGACCAAGACGCATGACGTGCTGGCCCTCTTCGGCAGCAACACCGCCGACTACAACGAGGTGGACCTGGGCGAGCTGATGGACCCCTTTCACCTGCTCTTCCTACCCATGAACGAGCTCGTCACGCGCGCGGGCGCGTACGATTTGACGCGCACGCCGGACCTGTCCGGCCGCTTCTTCACGGGCACGCTGGTGGGGGGCGCATCCATTTCGCCGGGCAACGCGCTGACGCGCTCGTCGCCGGACTCGCTGTGGCAGCCGCACGGCAAGGGCAAGGCGCTGGTGGTTCCTGGCGGGAGCGCGCTCGCGGTCAACCTGGCGGATCCGTCCAGCACGGTGCCCGGCGTGGGCGCGTTCGTGCGTGGCCTGTCGGTGGAATTCGCGGTGCGGCCGGACGCGGACATCCAGCAGGGGTGCACCACCGGCAATCCCTATCGCTACCTGATGCACAAATCTGGCGGGCTGGACATCATCTACGAGGCCAGCAACCAGCCGCAGTTCTCACTCGTCATCAACGGCCAGCGCGTGCGGCTGGGTGGCGGCCCGGTGCTGCCCGTGGGGCAGTGGAGCCACCTGGCCTATACGTGGGACGGCACCACCGGCGTCTTCCAGGAGTACCTCAACGGCGTGCCCACGAACCGCACGCTGCCCGTCGCTCCGGGGACGGCCCGGCTGGGCACGGGGACGCTCTACATTGGCGCGGGCGCGAACCTGGACACGCAGCGCTGCCCGGCGAACGGCGAGGGCTCGTTCCGGGGCGCCATCGACGAGGTGCGCATCTTCACGCACGCTCGCTCCAACCGGAGCATCTGCATGACCGTGCACGGCGCCAACTGCCGCGAGGAGGCCATCCAGCACACGCCCTCCGCGGGCCAGTTCGTGATGAGCGCCCAGGCTCCGGCGTGCAATGGCACCAGCGCGTTGAACTCGGCGGCGTGCCTGTCCGCGATGCACCGGGCCTGCGCGCAGCGGGGCGCGGGCGACGCGATGGCGAACAGCACCAACACCTGGGACACCATCATGCAGTTGGTCAGCAACCGTCCGCCCATCTCGCTCGCGGGCGTGCCGGTGTCGTCCTCGGCGACGGACCTGACGGTGGCGTGCGCACCCATCCAGCATGAAAGCGTGGCCGTGACGTTCGAGGAGCTGACGCGCATCCACGCGGGCTGCACCGACGAGCGCGGCGTGACGAGCACCCACTGCACCGCCGCCGCGCACCGCTTCTGCAACAGCCAGGGCTGGACGACGGGGCAGGTGTTCGAGGTCACGTCCCGGCCGTGGGTGGGCTGCTTCAACTCCGGGCTCCAGACGGATGTGGAGAAGTCCACGCTGGGGCCGGTGTCCAACCTGGGCGACTACACCGCCCCGGGCTCGCGCCTGGAGGTGAGCCAGTGGTGCCGCACGCAGGGCTATGGGGCTGGCGTCGTCCAGGAGATTCCCAGCGCCACCAAGGCCCACGTGCACTGCTTCCAGCCGGCCGCGACGGCGTCGTGGCGGTACCAGCCGTAAGGCATTGCGTGGACTGATGGCCCCCGGGGTTTGGAATCAGACAGGCTTTGCTGCCATGGTGCGCCTGTCTGATTCCAATTCCTTGCACGGGGGATGTCATGTCAGCGGTGCGTGGCGCGGGTCGGAACGGTTTCGTTCTGGGGCTGGTGTTGTGTCTGGGTTGGCTTTCGGGCTGCGCGGGCCCGGTGGCTCCGGCTCCGGCGGAGGAGGCCGCGGACCCGGTCGTGGCTCGGGCCGCCGTGACGGCGCCCACGTGGACGGTGGTGGGGGCCGGGCGGCTGCACTCGCTGGGGCTCCAGGCGGATGGCGCCGTGTGGGCCTGGGGTCGCAACCGGTATGGCCAGCTGGGGAACAACACCACCACGGACCGACTGGCTCCCGTGAAGGTGACGGGGCTCACCGGCGTGGTGGTGGACATCGCCGCGGGCAATGAGCACTCGCTGGCCGTGAAGTCAGACGGCGCCGTGTGGACCTGGGGCAGCAACGGCCTGGGACAGCTGGGCGACGGCTCGAGCTCGAATTGGCCGCCTCGGACCACGCCGGGCCTGGTGCCCGGGCTCGGGGACGTCACCTCCGTGGCCGCGGGCAACAGCCACGGCGTGGCGCTCAAGACGGATGGCACGGTGTGGGCGTGGGGCGACAACTACCGGGGGCAGCTGGGCGATGGCAGTGGCTCCATGGGGCGCTCGCCCGTGCAGGCGCTGGGCTTCACGGGTGGCACGGCCATCTCGGCGGGGAGCGCGCACACGATTGCGCTCCAGTCCGACGGCACGGTGTGGGCGTGGGGCTACAACGGCAACGGCCAGCTCGGGGACGGCTTCACCGATGATCAGCTCGCGCCGGCCCAGGTGCCGGGCATCATCGACGCGACGGCCATCGCGGCGGGCACCTACCACTCGTTCGCGCGCCGCGCCTCCGGGGCTGTGTGGGCGTGGGGCCTCAACGGCGAAGGACAGCTGGGCACCGGCAACGCGGGCTATCGCGTGGTGCCCTACCAGGTGTCGCCCACGCCCTGAGCGTCAGGACCTTGGAGGCTCCCGCTGAAGTGGACTCAGCGGGGGCCTTCAGCGGCGGGAGGCGATGGCGCTCGCGCGGACCGCGTCCACGAGGTCCGGGTTGGTGAACGCCTTCCCCGCGATGCCCCAGCCACCGTCCACGGCTTCGTGGAACAGCACCCAGGTGCGCTCGCGGATGTCCGCGTCGTCGGCCAGCTCGCGCACGATGTCGGTGAGGCCCGCGGCGATGCCCGAGCGCTGCTCCTGGCTCAGCGACTTCGCGGGCGTGAGCACCTGGATGCGGACCACGCCCGCCCCCTTGCCGCCGGACGTGGTTCGCCTCTTCGGCAGCACGTTCAGGAACGCGCCGGTGTTCGCGACCGCGTAGGGGATGCCCGACACCTTCTCCCACTGGAGGAGGCAGTCCGTCGCCCGCTGCAGCAGCACGGCCTCGTTCGCGGGGGAGAAGAGTCCGTCGGAAGCGGTGATGTCGATCATCGGCATGGGCAGGGGTCCTCGTTCGATATGACGGTTGTCATAGTCGTGCCCCAGAACTAATTAAGACGCCCGTCATAGTCAATGGGGACCGATGGCCAGGCGAACGAAGAAGCAGGAGGAGGCGGCTGCGGCCGCGTCCGAAAGGACCCCGCGGGAGCGGATGGTGTACGCGGCCGCGGCGCTGCTCAGCGAGCGGGGCCTTGCGGGTACGTCGTTCTCGGAGGTCATCGAGCGCAGCGGTGCGCCCCGGGGGTCCATCTACCACCACTTCCCGGAAGGGAAGGACGCGCTCGCGGCGGAGGCCATCGCGCTGGTGGGAGAGCGCGTGCTCACGGCGCTGCGCGAAGGGGAGGGCGCGACCCCGGCGCAGGTGGTGCAGCGCTTCTTCGAGGCCTGGCGCAAGGTGCTGGTGAAGACCGACTGTCAGGCGGGCTGCGCCATCGCGGCGGTGGCGAACGAGCGGCTCGCGCACCCGGAGCTGGGCGCCCGCGCGGCGAAGGTCTTCATTTCCTGGGAGCGCGAGCTGGATGCGCGGCTTCTCACTGCGGGCCTGCCGAAGGCGAAGGCGGCCAGCGCGGCGTCCCTCATCCTGGCCTCGGTGGAGGGCGCGTTGATCCTCTGCCGCGCCCGCCGAGACATCGCGCCGTTCGACGCCATCCGCGATGCGCTGGTGTCCTTCGTGGACGACTGACGCCCGGCCTCAGGTGTGGTGGAGGAGGGTCTCGAAGACCATCAGGTTGAGCCCCACGCCGACCAGCCCTACCACCGCCACGGCCAGCAGCGCGGTGGACACGCGGCGCCGGAAGGACGCCTCCTTCGCCATGCTCCGGATGAGCGGGATGTTCACCACGATGCTGGTGAGGCTGGAGAGGATGACGCCGTTGACGCCCGTGACCGCGGAAATCTCATTGTGGCTGATGAGCGTGGCGGCGGAGGCGATGGAGGAAGCGCTCGACAGGAAGCCCCCCAGGATGCTGACGAAGTAGAAGCTCGCGGATCCGAAGTTGCGCTGCGCCAGCGCGCCCGCGACGTTGAGCGCCAGGAACACGCCGCCGAACTTGAGGGCCGCCATCAGGCGGAAGGGCGACTCCAACGCCAGGCGGGGCGTGCCCTCCGTGGGGGCCTGCGCGGGAGAGCGGCGCCACAGCACCGCGCTCACCAGCAGCATGAAGGTGAACGGGATGGCGCAGTGCACGGCGGCCTGCGAGGCGAAGATGATGACGATGAGACCGTTGCGCAGCAGCATCGCGACGGTGGCCAGGAGGATGCCCCGGTAGGCGGAAGGAAGCAGCGGCGCGCCCACCTCCTTCAGGCGCGTGGCCAGCTCCACGATGACCTTGCGGCTGTTCACCAGCCCGCCGAAGAACGCGGTGACCTCCATGCCCTTGGGCCCCAGCGTCTTCAGGAGCATGTAGTTCACGAAGCCCACCGCCGCGATGATGATGACGCTGGCCCAGTTGGACTGGGGCTCGATGAGGCCCCACGGATCCACCGGGTGCGCGGGCAGCACGGGGAACACGACGAACGTCAGCACCGCGAGCAGGATGGCGGAGCGCAGCTCCTTGTCGGACAAGCCGCCCACGAAACCCGCGATGGACTGCTTCCAGGCGAGCAGCGCCGCCGTCAGCACGCCCACGACGATGGGCGTGAACGTGTGGCCCATGCCGCACAGGATGCCGCAGAAGGCCACCACCATCAGGGCGGTGGACGTGGTGAGCGCCAGACGCCGGTGGAGCAGCAGCTCCCGGCCGTTCATCAGCAGCACCAGCAGCGTGACGAAGCCCACGGCCACCAGCGCGAAGGACTGACCGGTGAGCCCGCCCAGACAGCCCATCAGCGCGGTGAGCGCGAACGTGCGCACGCCCGTCTTGCGGCTGTGCTCGCGCTCCAGGCCAATGAAGAGGCCAATGGCGATGGCCAGGCCCACCCGGGTCATCACCGGCGCCAGGGGCCAGTGCGACGCCTGGGCAAGGAAGGAGGGCAGCTCTGGGGGTGCATCCATGGGGCGCTCCAGTCTCTCTGGCTTCACGGCCAGCGAAGACGACTGGACCGCGCGCCCCGGTGCCTGCGGGAGCGACCTTTCCTAATGTCGAAGACGACGGCTCCTGTCAACGCGTCCGCCCGGCGAGCCAGCGAGGTGCTCGCGAGGGGGCGGCCGCCTGCCGGACGCCAGGCGCTACACGCGCTCGATGATGGTGGCGATGCCCTGGCCGCCGCCGATGCACATGGTGATGAGCGCCGTCTGCTTGCCCGTGCGCTCCAGTTCGTCCAGGGCGGTGCCCAGGAGCATCGCGCCGGTGGCGCCCAGCGGGTGGCCCAGCGCGATGGAGCCGCCGTTGACGTTCACCCGGTCCGGGTCGATGCCCAGCGCGCGCGTCGTCTGGAGGACCACGGCGGCGAAGGCCTCATTGATTTCCCACAGGTCGATGTCACCGGCCTTCATGCCGGCCATGCGCAGGGCCTTCTCGCTCACGGGCGCGGGGGCGGTGAGCATGAGGAGCGGCTCGGTGCCCAGCGTCGCCATGGCGCGGATGCGGGCGCGGGGCTTGAGCCCCTTCTCCTTCACGTAGCGCTCGGACGCCAGCGCCACCACCGCGGCCCCGTCCACGATGCCGCTGGAGTTGCCCGCGGTGTGCACGTGCTGGATGCGCTTCGCTTGCGGATACGCGGCAAGCGCGACGCCATCCAGCGTCTCGCCGTTCGGGCCCACGGCCGTCCCACCCATGGCGACGAACGCGGGCTTGAGCGCGGCCAGTCCCTGCGCGGTGGTGTCCGGGCGAGGGTACTCGTCGCGCTCCAGCAGCACGGCGCCGGTGGCCGGGTCCTTCACCGCGAAGAGGGCCTTCGCGAAGCGGTTCTCCTCGATGGCGCGGGCCGCCTGGCGCTGCGAGCGCAGGGCCCACGCGTCCACGTCCTCGCGGGTGATGCCCTCCAGCGTAGCGATGAGGTCCGCGCTGATGCCCTGGGGCACCTGGTAGACGCGCTCGCGCAACCGCACGTTGCCGCCGTCCTGGCCGCCGCCGTCCGCGCCCAGCGACAGGTGCGACATGCTCTCCACGCCGCCCGCCACCACGAAGTCCATGGCGCCGGAGGCGACACCCATGGCGCCGAAGTTCACCGCCTGGAGCCCGGAGCCGCAGAAGCGGTTGAGCGACACGGCGGACACGTCCTGCGGCCACCCCGCCGCGAGCACCGCGTTGCGAGCGATGTTCGCGCCCTGCTCATTCACCTGCGACACGCACCCCGCGATGACGTCACCCACCTCCCGAGCATCCCAGCCGCCGCGTCGCTGGAGCGCGTTGAGCGTCTGCGCGAGAAGCTCCTGGGGATGCAGTCCCGTCAGAGCCCCCTTGCCCATCTTCCCGCGTCCACGCGGGGTCCGGACGGCGTCGATGATGTAGCTGGCGGTCATGTGCGGCTCCTTTGATTTCGAATGTAATATTATCGTCGTAATTTATAAGTCAAGGCGACCTGGGGTGTGAGCCCACGGAGGCGCAACTTCTGGCGCCCCTGGACGCCAGGGACGGCAGTGTTGATGAGCTTGAA
This sequence comes from Corallococcus sp. AB032C, assembly GCF_003668935.1. Classification (NCBI taxonomy): domain Bacteria; kingdom Pseudomonadati; phylum Myxococcota; class Myxococcia; order Myxococcales; family Myxococcaceae; genus Corallococcus; species Corallococcus sp. AB032C. The sequence goes on from NZ_RAWP01000009.1 coordinate 79,331, forward strand.
GTCCGAGTCGTCCGGGGCAGACAGCGCGGCAGGAGGCTCGCTACAAGGCCTTGAGCGTCCCGACCTCCCCGGGCGCGCGGGTGCGGCACACCTTGGGGAGTCGGCGGATACCTTGACGCCTCCACAGCGGCTGGTCCTGGGAATCGCCGTGCTCGCCTCGCTCGTCACGTTCCTGGACGGGGCGATCATCAACGTCGCGCTGCCCGCGATGGTGCGCGACCTGGGCGGTGGGCTCAAGCTCCAGCAGTGGGTGGTGGATGCCTACCTCATCACGCTGGGCTCGCTGATGTTGGTGGCCGGGTCGCTGTCGGACGTGTTCGGGCGCAAGCGCATCCTGCGGCTGGGGCTGTTGGGCTTCGGGGCCACGTCGCTCCTGTGCGCGGTGGCTCCGACGGGCGCGGTGCTCGTCCTCGCGCGTGCGCTGCAGGGAGCCACCGGCGCGCTCCTGGTGCCGGGCTCGCTGGCGCTCATCCTGTCCTTCTTCTCTGGCCCCGAACAGGCGAAGGCCATTGGTGCGTGGACCGGCTGGACGGGCGGGGCGTTCATCGCGGGACCGCTGGTCGGCGGGCTGCTGGTGGACACGGTGGGCTGGCGTTGGATCTTCGCCATCAACGTGCTGCCCATCGGGCTGACGCTGGCGCTGCTCGCGCGCATGGAGGAGCCCACCCGCCCGGAAGGCGCGCGCATCGACGTGCTGGGGGCCGTGCTGGCGTGCGTGGGATTGGGCGGTCCCGTCTATGCGCTGATTGAGCATGGGACGGTAGGCTGGACGCATCCCACGGTGCTGGCGTCGCTGGGCGTGGGCGTGCCGGCGTTCATTGCGTTCCTGGTGCAGGAGCGGCGGTCGCCGCACCCGATGATGCCCCTGGGGCTGTTCCGGGAACGGAACTTCTGGGTGGGCAACCTGGCCACGACGTCCATCTATGGGGCGCTGTCACTGGGCATGTTCGTCATCACGCTGTTCCTCCAGGAGGTGGGAGGCTTCCGCGCGACGGTGGCGGGGCTGGCGCTGATGCCGACGACGGTCATCATGTTGCTGTTGTCATCCACGTTCGGCGGGCTTGCGGGCCGGTTCGGGCCGCGCCTGTTCATGGCGGTGGGGCCGTGTGTCGCGGGCGCCGGGTTCCTGCTCATGCTTCGCGTTGGCACGCCACTGGACTTCTGGACGCAGATGCTGCCGGGCGTGCTGGTGTTCGGGCTGGGGCTGACGACGACGGTGGCGCCGTTGACGGCGGCGGTGCTCGGGTCCATCCGCAAGGAGCAGGCGGGCATCGGCTCGGCCATCAACAACGCCATCTCCCGGGTCGCGGGGCTCATCGCCATCGCGTTCACGGGGCTCATCGTGGGCCCGCGACTGGACGTCGCGGGCTTCCACCGGGCGATGCTCGTCTCCGCCGTGCTGCTGGTGCTGGGCGGAGTCACCTCCGCCCTGGGCATTCGCAATCCTTCGCGGAAGGCCTGAGCGCGTCAGTCCTCGGCAGGCTGGAGGGAGAAGTACACGGCTTCGGTCCCCAGGTTGAAGGTGTCCCCGTCCGCGATCTTCTGGCGCTTGATGCGCTGGTGGTTGATCCAGGTCCCGTTGGATGAGCCCAGGTCCTCGATGAAGTAGTCAGCGCCATCGCGCACGACGATGGCGTGCTCGCGGGAGACCCTGCCGGACTTCACGACGAGGCTGCACTGCGGGCCGCGTCCCAGCGTGAAGCGCTCCACGTCCACCCGTGTGGAGGGACCGTCCGGGCTCAGCCGCACGAACAGGTCCATGCGCGCGGTGGCCCGTGCGGCGGGGGCGGGCTTGCGGCCTCGGTTTGCGTCCGGGGGCGCGTCGTCCTCGGTCTCGGAGGGACGGAGCACTCGGCCCTGCCTGCGGGCGGCGGGGGCCTTCGCGGCCGGAGGCGCCACGAAGGGCAGGTCCTGCTCCTCGGATTCGTTCGAGCCCGAGTCCTGCTCTTCGTCCTCGGCGGGCGCGTCGGCCTGCTCGGCGTCTTCGTCTGAGGCGGCTGCTTGTGCGGCGGCCTCATCGTCCGCGTCGTCTTCCTCGGAGCCCGTGGCCTCCTCTCCCGTCTTGGCCTCTTCGGGCTCGGAGTCGTCGTCCTCGTCGGCGCCAGGGCGTTCCTCGGAGCCGATCGCCGCTGCGATGTCGGCCGCGGATGCGTCGTCCTCCTCGGAGGACTGCGACTCGTCCTCGTCGTCAGCGCCCGCGGAGGCCGCCGCATCGGATGCGCTCCCGTCGTCCGAAGCCTCGTCAGCCGCGTCGTCGTCAGACTCCTTGTCGTCCAAGTCCTCTTCCTCGGACTCCTCATCGTCCGAGGATTCGTCGTCAGACTCCTCGTCGTCCGAGGATTCGTCGGCCGCTTCGTCGTCGGACTCCTCGTCGTCCGAGGATTCGTCAGCCGCTTCGTCGTCGGACTCGTCGTCGTCCGAGTCCTCATCGGAGTCGGATTCTTCCTCCTCGTCCGCCTCCTCCTCGTCGTCGGACGCCACCGGCACGTCTCGGGGCTGCGAGACCGCATCCACCGCCGCGAGAACCTCCTGCATGCGCGCCCGCGCGTGAGCGGCCTCGTCCACGGAGGACTGTGCCTTCACGGGTTCGGACACCGCTGCCGCGGCAGGAGCGGCGGCCACGGTCTCCTTCGCGGGGACGACGGCAGCCGCGGGGACAGCAACAGCCGCTGGGACGACGGCAGCCGCGGGGACAGCGACAGCCGCGGGGACAGCAACAGCGACGGGGCGCTCCGCCACACGCACCACGGGCTCAGGGGCACGGGCCGCCGGAGCCCGCACGGGCTCACCCGCGTCCGTCTCCCCGAGCGCCACGGGCGTGGGCGCCACGTACCCGTTCTGTCTCGCGAGCATGAACAGCGCCTGCGCGACCAGGGCATTCCGGTCCACGCCCAGGTCGTGGCTCATCTGCTCCAGCGCCCGCCACAGGGGCTCCGCGATCTCGATGGTTTCACGAATCCGATTCATGCCTAGCTGCCCCTCAGATTGCTCTGCCACGGAGAGACATTGTCCGGGTCATTGAGCCAATAGAACATCGCCTGCGTCTCCGCGTACTGCCGCTCCGCGATGGACACCAGGTTCGGGTGCAGGTCGCCCAGCGCCACGCCTTCGAAGAGGAATCCCTGGCCGGGCTTCGTCGCGCTGGAGTTGCCGCGGAACTTGCGGTCCCGGCTCTGCCACAGTCGCTGCGAGGCCTGTCCCGCGGCCTGTCCGTAACCCGCTGGCGGCGCGATGCGCGTGGGCATCTTGAACGTTGTCTCACCGCACGACCACAGCAGCCACGACAGCGCGCTCCAGTCCCCGCGCAGCATCAGCGTCAGGTCCGCGAACCCCATCTCCAGGTTGAGCGTCTCGTCGATCTCCACCTGCTCGTCCTCGCCCAACTCCATCTCTTCCTGCTTCAGCTCCACGGGCCCCTCGCCCAGCAGGCCCGACAGGTCCGGCGGCAGCCAGGACACCGCCGCGCCGGGCTTGTACCGCTGGAGCAGCGCGCCGCGAATCGCCTGAAGCCGCGTGGCGTACTTGCGCACCAGCTGCTGGATGGCCTCCAGGGACTGCTCGGGCTTCTCCGGCAGGCCGTCGTAGGAGCAGCTCGGAGGCTCCTGTCCCGCCCAGAAGTCGAACCGGGGGAACAACGCCCGCGCGTACGTGGCCAGGAACCGGGCGGTGTCCGGCTCCGCTTCCGCGAGTCCCTCCGCGTCCTTCTGCACCTGATCCGCCACGCCCAGGTTCAACAGGATGAGGCCGCGCGTGAACAGGTACGCCTTGCGCTCCGGCGCGAGCAGCATCGCCGCGTGCAGGAAGTCCAGCGCCGCGCGAGGCCGGTCCGTCTGGTCCAGCAGCACCGCGTAGCCCCGCAGCAGCGTGGCCGCCTCACCGCCGCGCATGAGCGCGTCCACCATGGGGGCCCACGCCTGTCCAGCATCCCCCACCACGCTGTCCGCGACCTGTCGAGCCGAGTCCTGTGTGCGCGGCAGCGTCAGCTCCTCCAGGCCTTGCTTCAGCGGCTGGACATCCAGCGACGTGGCGCACGCACGCGCCGTGGCCAGCAGGGCCTCGCGGTAGCGCCGGTCCGCGCGGGCCTCCTTCGCCAGCTCGCGCCAACCTTCCGCGCTCCGGGGGAGATTGGAGAACACCGGCGAGCGCGCCAGCGTCTGCTCATCCATGGCCAGGCCCAGGTCGCGCTTGAGCACCACCGCCCGCTGCGCGTCCATCAGGGACCACTCGCCGCACGCGAAGTCGCCCTCCGCCCGGCCCTCCTCGAAGTGGACGCGGAAGTCCGCGTAGATGTCCTCCGCGCGCGACCAGTAGCGCCCGTGCCGCCGTCCGTTGTCGAACTCGGCCTCCCAGAGCAGCTGGCCCTGCGCGTCCCAGAAGCGGGTGGGGCCGTGGCGCTCGCGGTCCGCGTTGAGCGTCACCTTGGCCCACTGGTTGAGGTCCTCGCGCAGCTCCGCGTCCTCGGGCAGGTGGGCCGGGCGGGTGGGGTACGGCTCGCCGGTGGAGGGCACCACGCGCTGGCCATCGCCGTTGAAGTGCTCCACGTGCCGCACGGTGCCACGGTCGTAGTGCATCACCGTCTTGCGCACGCGCTCGCTCACGCCGCCCTCGTGCATGCGCTCGGAGGTGAAGCCGTCGGAGGCAATCCAGGTGCGTGGGCCGTGGAGCTGGCCCCGCTCGAAGGCGCCCTCCTGGGACACCGAGCCGTCCTCGTGGAAGCGCCTGAAGGGGCCGTGCGGCCCGCCCTGCTCCATGATGCATTCGTTGCAGAGGGTGCCGTCGGCGCGCCAGTACCGCCACGTGCCGTGCGGCCGGCCCTTGGCGTCCTTCGGGCCGAAGGACCACTCCTCGTCGCCGTCGTCCCAGGTGGCGCCCTCGGGGACGCCGGTGGGGAGCTCGCCCGCCTCGGTCCGCTCGCGGTTCGCCTTGCGGCGCTCCACCTCGGTGACGTCCACGGCGCGCAGCGCGACCAGCAGCCGGTCCAGCGCCTCGGGGGACAGCGCCTCGGAGACGCGGCGGACCTCCAGCCCGTCCTTGAACGCGACGATGGTGGGGTACGCGTCGATGCCCAGCGGTTCGGCCACGGCCTCGTGGGCCTCCGCGTCGAGCCGGGCGAAGGTGATGTCCGGGAACCGCGTGGCGGCCTCGGAGAAGACCGGGGCGAACGCATGGCAGGGTTCACACCACTGCGCCCAGAAATCCACGACGCACATGCCGGGCTTCTGGGTGACTGCTTCGAAATCCTCCGGGGTCAATTCGACCGGGACGCCTGCCAACGGGAACTCCTGCTCAAGGGGAGAGGCAGATAAGAGGGGCGCCGGGGGCTCGCGTCAACCGGCGCGTCACGGGGAGTCCGGCTTCCGTCCCGGCCGGACAGGGACGGAGGGTGCGTCCGAGAGCAGCCAGGGGAAGGACGTGGAACGATGGCCGGATGCGGCCCACCCTCGTGGTCATCAACGGTGAACAGTACTGGCAGCGTTACTTCCCGGAATACGAGGTCGTCTTCCGCAGGCTTCAGGAGTGTTCCTGGGTCCTGCGAGGTGGCGACCTCTGGTGCGTCAACCGCGAGTCCGCGACACGGCTGGACGGCGTGCTCTGGCGGGTGGGCGCCATCCGCCCGGACCCCAGGCACCGCGCGACGCTGGAGCTCATCCGCCTGAGCGGCGTGCCCTGCTCCAATCCGGCGTCCGTGCTGGCGCGCTGTCACGACCGGTTGTCGATGCTGGCGGAGATGCGTGAGGCGGGGCTGCCGGTCATCCCGTTCGACGCCGCGCTCGGCGACGACATGCTCCGCCGGCTGGAGCGGCCCGTGCCGTTCGTCGTCAAGGTCGGCAATCACCACGCGGGGCTGGGCAAGGCGCTGGTGCGCGACGCTGGAGCGTGGCCGGAGATCGCGGACCTCCTCTTCGCCGCGGACGACTACGCGGTCGTCGAGCCCTTCATCGACTACGAGCGCGACGTCCGCTGCCTCGCGGTGGGCGAGCGCATGTGGGCGATGACGCGGGCGGGCGCGGGCTGGAAGGCCAACGTCGACACGCGCAAGTACCAGATCATCGACCCGCCGCCGGAGCTCGCTGAGCACACGCGCCGGGCCATGCGGCATCTGGGCGCGGACGTGCTGGGCCTGGACTTCCTCCAGGCGAAGGACGGCGCCTACACACTTCTGGAGTGCAACGACACGCCGGGCCTGTCCGGCTTCCCGGAGGAGCTGCGGGAGGACGTCGCGGAGTGCCTGCGCGTCCGGATGCTCCAGCGCTGAGAGGAGCGCTAGACAATCGGCAAGCCATCCTTCGGTCCGAAGTTCACGGCCAGGACGCCCGCCTCGCGGAGCGCAACGACACCGCCGCGGTGTGCTGGAGCGGGCACCTGGGGGCAGTGGGGCGCGAAGTCACGCCTGCGCGGAAGCAAGGATGAAGCCACAGGCGGAGGCCGCCCGTCGGGCGCGCTGGCTGGAAACTTGTCCGACAGTCGGACAGGTTCGCGGCGCATGCGGCCCGAGGCCGCGAACTCGTCCGACTGTCCGACAGGTTCGCGGCGCTTGCAGCCCGAAGCCATGAACCTGTCCGACAGTCGGACAGGTTTTGACCGCTCGGGGCCGGAGCGGGCACCTCCCGGTAGCCGTCGCGGACGGGGCTTCCGTGCCCATGTCAGACCTCGATGGTTGTCTGCGCTGTACTTCCGTGGAGGAGGGGGCAACGCGCTTCCTGGCGACTTCCTTCGGCGGGGGCGTCGACAGCCGTTGGGGCAGGCTGGCACCCTGGGAGTTCCTCCTTCCCCCCGGAGCCCCCTCATGCGCCGGCTCTCCGTCCCGCAGTGGATGTCCTCCTGGCTTGGAGGCGGGCTCGCCGTCGCGCTCGGCCTCACCGGCTGCGGCCCGGCGGAGTCTCCGGAGGACTTCCGGCTGGCGGAGGCGGAAGCGGCGGTCACGTTCGAGCCCGCGTCGGGCGTCCTCTTCGGTGCGTTCGCGGGCAAGCGCGGCACGGAGGACCACGCGGCGGCGCTGGACGCGCTGGAGCGGCTGGCGGAGCGGAAGATGGACGTCCACCGCATCTACGCGGTGTGGGACGAAGCGCAGCCGAACAAGTTCCTGCTCGCGGACCTGGCGCGCGGAACCGCGTCAGCAGGCCGTCATCCATCCAGAGGTGGGCCAGGTCCTGGACGCGCATGCGCTCGGGGAGGAGGGCGTGCGTGTTGAAGTCCCACGCCTCCGCGCCCATGCAGCGGGCGAGGACCTCCGCATGGAAGGCCCCCATCCCGCCGACGAAGAACGACACGATGATCCGCGTGCCTTCACGCGTGTCGGTGTACCGCTCGGCGCCGTAGTCCATGGGGTCCACCAGCTCGCGGCGGAAGACTCCCGTGGCAACCACCTGCGCCTCCACCTCCACCTCCGGAAGCGAGGCGAGACGGCCCGTGTTCCGGAGCAGCGGTTCCACGGCGTTGCCGATGTCGAAGAGGTCCACGTCCAGGCACCCGCGCACGAGCATCAGGGCTTCGAGCAGGCCCTCCCGGTCGAAGGTGTCCAGCACCGTCTCCGCGTCCTTCGCGGAGAGCGAAAAAGAAGGGGACATGGGGCTAGCCGTTGGGTTGGAAGAAGAACTCGAAGCCCGCGTCGCGCAGACGCAGGAAGCACTCCAGCCGGTGCTCCTCGCCGGGGTACAGGAACCGCCGCACCGCCTCCACGTCCACACGCCATGGGTCCAGCGCGTGGGTGTTGAAGTCCCACGCCTCCGCTCCCATGCATCCAGCCAGCTCCCGGCTGCGCGAGCTGCCCTCCGGCGCCAGGAACACGGAGACGACGATGATGGCCCCGTCGCGGGTGTTCCGATGCCACGCCGCCGGCTGCTGGAGGAACGGCACCAGCTCGCGGCGGAACGGGCCGATGCCCAGGACCTCTCCGTACATGCCCATGCGTCCGAACCTCCCGTGTGTCAGGCCCCGGCGGACGGCGGCGTCCCGCGAGCCTGACGGGGCCTTTTGCTACCGTCGCCCCGCACACCCCGAGGCCGCGCCATGACCTTCTCCGTCCGCACCGCCAACCTGCGCACGCTCAACTCGCTGACGAAGTACCCGTCCATTCCGACGTACCACACGCTGGGCGACAAGGGCCGGCTGGCCGAACCCGCCATCGCGTTCGACGGGCCCGTGGTCGGCACGGAGAAGGTGGACGGCACCAACGCGCGCATCGTGTTCCTGCCGGACGGCACGTACCTGCTCGGCAGCCGCGAGGAGCTGCTCTACGCGAGCGGTGACCTCATCGGGAACCCGGCCCTGGGCATCGTGGAGCACCTGCGCCCGGTGGCGGACGCCCTGCGTGAGAAGCGGCTCGACGCGGGCGGCATCACCGTCGTCTTCGGCGAGGTGTACGGCGGCAACGTCACCGCCCACAGCAAGCAGTACACGGGCGAGAAGCGCGTGGGCTACCGCGTCTTCGACGTGGTGCGCCTCACCGACTACGAGACGCCCCTCACCTGGTCCGCGGAGCAGCTCTCCGGCTGGCGCGAATCCGGAGGCCAGCCCTTCGTGACCGAGGACGCGCTCATGGCCTTCACCCGCGAGCACGGACTGGAGACCACGCCGCGCATCCTCGAACAGGACGGCGCCGCGATGCCGAAGGACCTGGAGGGCGCGTTCGCCTGGCTGCGCTCGCACGCGCCCGCGACCCGATGCGCGTTGGATGCAGGGGGAGGGCAGCACCCTGAGGGCATCGTCGTCCGCACCCGCGACCGGCGCACCATCGCGAAGCTGCGTTACGAGGACTACGAGCGCACGCTGCGTACGAAGCGCTGAAAAGCAAGAAGGCGGCGGTGTCTCCGTTCACCGCCGCCTCCATCCGAGCCACGCATTCAGTTGCGATGCGGCTCGGCGATATTCGTGTGGCCTGTTGCGGATGAGGTCCAACCGCACCCCGAAGTTTCCCGCGATGTCCGTACCCATTGCGTCTGGCGTGCCAGCCTCCGGCCTGCCGAGCCCTCCCTGATTCCAGGGGTTTGTGTCCCACGCGGATGGCGGCCCCTGGTGACTGCGGTCCTGTCGCTGATGACGGCCGTCACCAGGCAGGCGGGCGGGGCTGACGCGTCGCGGAAGGATGTTCGGAGCGGGCGAGGGCCGGCGGTAGACTCGCGAATCAGGTCACGGCCCATGACGAAGAGAGACACCGGAAGGCGAAATACAGGCACCGGCTCAGTGGACTCCGCGCGCTCGGGCGTGGGGACGGGCCGGGGCTCGGGATACGGAACGGGTCCCCGTCCGCGCCGCGCGGAGGACGTCCCGCCCGTTCCCCAGGTGGGCCGCTATCTGCTGCTGCGCAAGCTGGGGCAGGGCGGCATGGGCGTGGTGTACGCCGCCTATGACCCGGACCTGGACCGCAAGATTGCCCTGAAGCTGCTGCACCCGAACGCCAACCAGGACAACGAGGAGGCGCGGTCCCGGCTCTTGCGTGAAGCGCAGGCCATGGCGCGCGTCTCCCATCCCAACGTCATCCCCGTCTTCGACGTGGGCATGTGGGGCGACCAGGTCTTCGTCGCCATGGAGCTGGTGGAGGGCGGCACGCTGGGCTCGTGGCTGAAGGAGGCGAAGCCGTCCTGGCGCGAGGTGCTGGAGCGCTACCTCCAGGCGGGCAGGGGACTTCAGGCCGCGCACGCGGCGGGGCTGGTGCACCGCGACTTCAAGCCCGCCAACGTGCTGGTGAGCCATGCGGGCCGCGTCTACGTGACGGACTTCGGGCTGGCGCGGCAGGTGGGCGACGGGCCGGAGGCAGCGTCCTCACCGGAGGAGGCGCAGGTCCTGGAGTCGTCGGACCGGCGCATGCTGGACACCACGCTCACCGAAGCGGGCCTGCTGGTGGGCACGCCCAACTACATGTCCCCGGAGCAGTTCCGGGGCACGCAGCTGGACGCGCGCACGGACCAGTTCAGCTTCTGCGCGGCGCTCTACGGCGCGCTCTACGGCACGCGCCCCTTCGACCCGGGCAGCATCAAGGCCTACGCGTCCGCCAGCCGGAGCGTGGAGGTGGAGATGGAGGCCACCGGCACGCAGTCGCTGGGCGGCACGCAGTCGCTGAACGCCGCGCCCGCGAAGGCGGTCCCCGTCATGCCGCCGCCCGTGCTCATCCGCGAGCCCCCGCGCGACGCGAAGGTGCCCGGTTGGGTGCGGCAGGCGGTGCTGCGCGGGCTGGCGCTGGACGTGGACGCGCGCTTCTCCTCCATGCAGGCCCTGCTGGACGCGCTCTCCCAGGAGCAGCGCCACGGGCAGCGCAAGCGCTGGCTGGGAGCGGCCGGCGCCATGACCACAGCGCTCGCGGTGGCGGGCGGCGTGGCGTGGCAGCAGTCCCAGGTGTGCGTGGACGCGGGCGCGCTGATGGACAGCGTGTGGACGCCGGACGCGAAGGCGAAGCTGGAGTCCGCCTTCCGCGCCACCGGGAAGCCCTTCGCGGAAGGCATGGCCGTCCGCGCCGTGCAGGTGCTGGGGAAGTACGCGGACGCGTGGAAGCACCAGCGCGTCCAGGCGTGCGAGGACGCGCGCGTGAGCGGTGTGAAGCCGGAGGAGCAACTGGACCGGCAGGTGGTGTGCCTGGAGCGCCGCCGCAAGGACCTGCGCGCCACGGTGGACCTGCTCGCGAGCGCGGACGCCGCCATGGTGGAGAAGTCCGTGGACATGGCGCACGCGCTGCCCGCGCTGCACGAGTGCGAGGACGTGGAGTCGCTGGCCGAGCAGCAGCGCCGCCCCTCCGACCCCGCCCTGCGCGGCACCATTGAAGCGCTGGAGGACCAGCTGTCGGAGGTGCGCGCGCAGGTGGACGCGGGCCGCTACCCGGCGGCGCTCACGGCGGTGAAGGCGCTGGAGGCGCCGGTGGAGAAGACGGGCTACCTGCCGCTGAAGGCGGAGATGCGCTTCCACCTGGGCTGGCTCCAGGAGCAGACGGGCCAGTCGCCGGAAGCGTCCCGCCTGCTGTCGCGCGCCGTGTTCGACGCGGAGGCGGGCAGGGCGGACCGGCTGAAGGTCGCCATCCTCAACAAGCTCCTCTACGTGGAGGACGGCCAGAAGCACTTCGACCCGGCGGCGAACTGGGGCGAGCTGGCGGAGGCCACCCTCCAGCGCCTGGGCGGCGAGCCCGTGCTGGAGGCCGACGTGAAGGTGAACCAGGCCAACCTCGCCATGTCCCAGGGCCACATGGAGGAGGCCCGCAAGCGCCTGACGGAGGCGAGCGCCCTCTACGACAAGGCGCTGCCCCCCGAGCACCCCAAGCGCGCGCGGGCGCTCTTCCTCCTGGGCCGGCTGGTGCTGGGCACGGGCGACGCGAAGGGGGCGGTGCCTCTTCTGGAGGCGTCGCTCGCGAAGACCGAGGCGGCCGTGGGCCCGGTGCACCCGGACGTGGCCCGCCGGCATGGCCTGTTGTCCCTGGCCCTACGAGACGCCGGCCAGCCCGAGCGCGCCCTGCCGCACGCCCAGGCGGTGGTGGACCTCTACAAGACCCTCCACGGAGAGAAGAGCGCCCAGGTGGCGGAGGCGCTGGACGAACTGGGCATGTGCCAGCTGGGGATGAAGCGCTACGACGACGCGCTGAAGACCTACGAGCAGGCCGTGGCCCTCAAGCGCGAGCAACTGCCCGAGGGCGACGAGGGCCTCCAGCCGTCCTACGACGGCGTGGGCCAGGCGCTGCTGGGCCTGGGCCGGGCGCGCGACTCCGTGGCGCCGCTCCAACTGGCGGTGTCCTTCGCGTCCGCGCCCCCGGATGCGCTGGCGGAGTCCGGCTTCGCGTTGGCGCGGGCGCTGTACCAGACGGGCCAGTCACCAGAGGCCCGGGGAGAGGCCACCCGCGCCCGCGAGCGCTTCAGCGAGTCCGGGATGGACGAGCGCGTGGGCGAGGTGGACTCGTGGCTGGAGACCCTGCCCAAGGAGTCCCCGCGCCCGCCTGTCCGCAAGCCGGCTCGGGGCCGGCGCAAGTAGACGTCACGCACGGCTGCTGGCGACCGTGGCGGGGCGTGCTACCGTCCCGCGCCGTGTCGCTGCCCCCGGACGAGGACGAGGAGCTCCTGGATGCCACGGCCACCCTGCAGCGGGGCCGGGCGGGACAGGTGCGGATGGTGCTGCGGGTGCTTTCCGGCGCGGAGGCCGGCAAGGCGCACCCGCTCAAACAGGGGACGTACACGGTGGGCAAGGCCCCCACGTGTGACATCGTCCTCACGGACAAGGCCGTCTCCCGCCAGCACCTGAAGCTGGAGGTGCACGCCGAGCACGTCGTCGCCACGGACCTGGGTTCGCACAACGGCTCGTTCGTGGAGGGCCTGCGCTTCACCGCCATGGAGCTGCGCCCCGGCAGCGTCATCACCCTGGGCACCACCGAATTGAAGCTGGTGCCGGAGGACACGCGCGAGCGCTCGCTGCCCCTGTCCTCGCGGGACCGCTTCGGCGCGCTCGTGGGCACAAGCCGCAAGATGCGCGAGGCCTTCACCGTGCTGGAGCGCCTGGCGCCCGGCGGCGCGGACGTGCTCATCCACGGCGAGACGGGCACCGGCAAGGACCTGTGCGCGGAGGCCATCCACCAGCTGAGCCCGCGCGCCAAGGGCCCCTTCGTCATCGTGGACCTGGCGGGCGTGCCCTCCACGCTCATCGAGTCCGAGCTCTTCGGCCACGTGAAGGGCTCCTTCACCGGCGCCCAGGCCGACCGCGCCGGCGCCTTCGAGCGCGCGCAGAACGGCACCGTCTTCCTGGACGAGATTGGCGAGCTGCCCCTGGACCTGCAGCCGCGCCTGCTGCGCGTGCTGGAGCGCCGGCAGGTGAAGCGCGTGGGCGGCAACGACTACTTCACGGTGAACGTGCGCGTGGTGGCCGCCTCGCACGTGAACCTGGAGCAGGCCGTCCAGCAGGGGAAGTTCCGCCGCGACCTCTTCCACCGGCTCGCCGTGCTGCGCGTGACGCTGCCCGCGCTGCGCGAGCGCCCGGAGGACATCCCGCTGCTCATCGACCACATGCTCAAGCTGATGGGCCGGCAGCCGGGCGCGCTGTCGGATCAGACGCGCGCGCTGCTGATGCAGTACCCCTGGCCCGGCAACGTGCGCGAGCTGCGCAACGTGGTGGAACAGGTCGTCAACCTGGGCGAGGAGGCCCTTCCGGACCTGGAGACGCCCCAGGGCGCGGACGGCCGCAAGGGTCCGGATCTGGACCTGCCCTTCAAGGAAGCGAAAGAACACCTCATCGAAGTGTTCGAACGTGACTACCTGAAGAACCTCATCGAGCGCTGCGAAGGCAACATTTCCAGGGCTTCTCGCGAAGCTGATATCGACCGTGTCTATCTCCGGAAACTCCTGCGCAAGCACGGGTTGGATCCGTCCGGGGAGCCTTAACACGGGGCGGCATAGCAGGTAGGATGGCATCCCCCTCCCCCCTCGGAGCACGACCGTGAGCGTGAATCTTTCCTCCAATCTCCTCCGTACCTTCCAGCAACTGGCGGAGGTGAAGCCGACCGCCGTCCCGCAGCAGACCGCGCAGCAGGTCGGGTTGCCGGAGGAGAAGGTCGTCTCGCAGGTGGAGGGCGCGCCCACCCCCGTGCAGACGGAGCAGGCCACGGACGCCTTCGCGGCGGTGCAGGCGCTCAACCAGGCGTGGGCGAACCGCTTCCAGTCGGTGTCGGGCGCTTCCGCGCAGGACGTGGGCGTCCAGGGGACGCTCGCGAACGCGCCCCAGGCCCCGGAGATTGGCGGCTGGGACACGGCGGCGACGGACCCCGAGGTGGTCAAGCAGACCAACCAGAACGACTGCGGCGCCGCGGTGGCGGTGATGCTGGGCAAGGAGATTGGCACCAGCAAGACGCAGCCCGCGTCGGACAAGGACAAGATGTCCGCGCTGGAGTCGCGCTTCACGCAGGGCCAGGGCACGTCGCCGCATGAGCTGTCCAACATGCTGGCGAACCAGGGCACGAAGGTGACGCAGACGTCGTCCAAGCTCGACACCAAGGCCCTGGATGACGCACTCGCTCGCGGCGCCAAGGGCGCGGTGATGGTGGACTCCAGCCTGGTGGACCCCACCACGAAGCCGGGCGAGACGGGCCGCGCGCACTGGGTCTCCGTGGAGGGCAAGGACGACCAGGGCCGCTACCTGCTCAAGGACCCCAGCACGGGCTCCAAGATTCCGGTGGACGCCCAGCGGCTCGCGGACTCCGTGGACATCAGCTGGAACAAGCACCAGGGCGGCGGCCAGATGATCGTCGAAAGCGCCCAGGGCATGTCCGAGGCCCAGGCCGCGCAGGAGGGCGGCGAGAAGGCCGTCGCGCTGGGCAACACGGACGGTACTGGCTCCCGCGCCATGGGCAACTTCGGCCGCGAGTCTTCATAGTTCCTGAAGACTGACGGCGGATGGACTCGCATCCATCCGCCGCGTGGGCTTCAGACGGTGAGGTGCTGCACGGCCTGGAGCCGCAGCAACTGGCGCGCCAGCTCCTGGACCTGCTCCACCTCCTGCAGGCCCATCACCTTGCGCAGCGCGAGCCGCTTGTCCGTGGAGGCGCGCAGCAGCAGCGCGCGCAGCTGGGGATTGCTGAGCAGCGGGTTGAGCTGGCGCAGGTGGCCCACCAGCGCGCCCAGCTGGGGCAGCGTGAGTCCCGCCACCATCACCTGCGTCGCGTTGCCCTCTTCCGGGCTCTGGCTGGTGGCCAGCATCCACGGCGACAAGAGCAGGGAGCGGGTGAAGTCCTTGTCGCAGGGCATCCCCAGCCTTGCGCACTCCTCCACCGCGAAGCCGGAGTCGTGGCCCGCGATGATGGGCTGGATGCGGGCGGCCTCGTACTTCTGGAGGACGGCGTCGTACAGCTTCCGGGCCTCCACGCCCTGCGGAATGCGCGGGAACTCCACGTAGGCCAGGCCCACCTCCTCGCGCAGCCGGCCCAGCAGCGTGGCGTCGTCCACCGAGCCGGGCTCGCCCAGCACCTGGGCCAGGTAGGCCCGGTCCTCGGGGACCGCGTTCGCGGACCTCCACCACTCGCCGGTGATGGAGCTCGCGCTCAGGACCACCGGCAGGGTGACGACGCCCTGGCGGCCGGGGTTGGCGAGGAAGGCGGCCATCTTCCCCTCCACCTCCGTGAGGCCGCGGTGGAGCCGGTTGAGGACGGCGATGCGCAGCTTCGCGCGGCCCTCCAGCGCCTGCTTCGCGGCCTCGGACGACTGTTCGTCCGTGGCGGTGCGCTCGCGGGGGGACTCCGAAGCGCCGGACCGGCGCGCGAGCTGGGGCTCCACGGGCACCTGCGGCGCCATCGGTGGAGGCTGGGGGAGCGCCGGGGCCGTCTGGGGCGTCTGGGCCGCGAGGGCAGGGGGCTGCTCCAGGGTGCCCAGGCTCGCGGCGCCCTGCGACGTGCCGGACGACATCCCGGCCTGTGGCTGCGGCGCCCTGGCGCCGCCGCCTTCATTGCGCTCCGGCTCGCCGGAGCGGCCGAAGTCCATGCCGTCCTGGGGGCCGGATTGCTCCAGGCCCCCCTTGGCGGAGGCTCCCTTCGCGGAGCCTCCCTTGACGGCGACGCCTCCCTTTCCGGTGCCGCCCTTCGCGGAGGCCTTGCCCGATGACTTGCCTTCACCGGACTGCGCCTTCTCCTCCTTCTCCTGCGCGGGGCTCTGCAGGGGCAGGCCCGGGCGGGGAAGACCAGACGGAAGGCGGACGCTCATGGATGGGGGCCTCGGTTGAGGGGAATCAGGCCAGGTCCTTCAGGTGGACGACCAGGTTGCTGTTCTTGCTGCCCAGCGTGCTCGCGTCGTCCGTGGGGATGACGTAGCCCTGATCCGCGCCAACGTGCTTGCGGAAGAAGTCTACCACCTCCGGATCCTGCACGTTGGACGTGGTGCTCTTCTTGATGCCGTACGCGGAGCCGTCCGCTCCCTTGGCCTTCACGGAGTCAGGCGCGGAGGCGAGCAGGTTGTCCATCGTGCCCGACAGGCGACCGCCGCCGTCCGGCTGGATGGTCATCGAGGTGTTGTGGCCCTCGATGTAGCTGACGTCGTAGTAGGTGTTCCCGAACCCGCCGTCGAACTTCACTTCACCGAGCGTCGCGTTCTTGCCGTCGCCCTTGTCACTGCGGAAGTTGCCGGACCAGTTGTCCGGGAACTGCACCGTGCGGCTCTCACCGGGCTTCAGCGTGACGGAGTCGATGGCCTTCTCGCCCGCGTTGGGGGTGAAGTTCACCGTCATGGGCTTGTTGCCGTCGTTGTTGAGGGTGACGGTGTTCTTGCCCTTCGCCGCGCTCGAGTCGCCCACGGACTGGGGACCGGCGACGGCCGCGTCCTTCTGGGGAGCCGCCGGGGCCGGAGCGCCCTGCGCCGCGGAGGCCGCCTGCGCCGCGGCAGGAGCAGGGGCCGCGCTGGAGCCCGCGCCCTCGCCACCCAGGTCCGGCACGCCGCCCTGCTGCGCACCAGCTGCGCCCTCGATACCCGGAGCGGCGGCGCCCTGCTGCGCACCGGCGCCCTGCTGCGCACCGGCGCCGTTCATTCCACCGAGCATCTCCACCAGCTGCTTCAGCATCTGGACCATCTCGGCCAGCTGCTCCATGGGATTGCCGCCCTGGAGCGCGCCCTTCTTGCCCACGCCCGACGGCGCGTCGAAGCCATCCGCCTGGAACATCCCCTGGAGCGAACCCGGGCCGCTCTTGGCCTGCACCGCGTCCGCCGTCACCGCCGTGGGGCGCGCCACCGGGCTGGAGAGCTCCGTGGCGGACGTGCGGGGCGAGAAGGAGGAGCTGGCAACGGACGACTTCGACAGGGGGGAGAGCGCCATGGCGGTGTTCCTCGGAGATTGGATGGGGCGGCCGGGAGAAGCCGTCCGGTTCAGCGATGTGGGGGGCTAGAGCACGGCGCGTGCCATGCGCCCCACACGCTTCTCAACGAGGTAAACCCTTGGAACTCCTCAGGGGACGGACGCTGCCACGGGAGCGGAAGGCCCCCGCCCTGATGACTGCCGTCAGGCCCCTGGTGTCCGGCGTCATCAGGCCCGAAAGCACGACTCGCGCGGGACGCAATGCGCCCCGCGCGAGAAGTCGCCGCGGATTCAGGCCGTGCGGATCAGACCCTTCGGGCCGTGCTCGAATGGATGAGCCGCAGTATCAGCAGCAGCACCACTGCTCCGATGAACGCCACGAAGATGGTGCCCGCGATGCCGCCAAATGGGGCTCCCGTGCCGAGCGCCCGGAGGATGAAACCTCCCAGGAACGCGCCCACCACGCCCACGACGATATCGCCAATCAGGCCGTAGCCACCGCCCACCACCGCGGACGCGAGCCATCCAGCGATGAGGCCGATTACCGCCCACAACAGGATTGCTTCCAGCGCCATGTCTCTTCCTCCCATCGAGGTGATGGGCGAAACATGGGCATGATTCCCGGCCGCGCTCGCCCCTCCCCCAAGGGCGACGGCAGGGCAGGCAGGCAGGCGGCGCCCGGGTGGAATCCAGACTTGAAGCCTCCCGCCTACTTGCAGATGGGCACGCGGGGCGGCTGGGCGGGGTCCCAGCTGGCCATGTCCTGAGGGGGCGTGATGCCCAGGTGTCCTCCGGCATGCGGGGCGTCGAGCTTCGCCCCCACGTCGTACTGGACGAAGCCATCCCGGTAGCGCCGCAGCAGCGCGAAGCCGTGGCTGTAGACCTCCAGGCCCACGCTCCGCAGGGGAATGCCATCCACGTCGTAGAGCCGGGGATTGCTCTCGGCGCAGCAGGACCACGGATCCAATCGCTCGCAGACGCGCGGCGGCGACGCGCTGGCGAGCACCGCGGTGCCCCTGACGTTGACGATGGTGCCTTCGGGGAGCGCCAGCGCCTGCCCCAGGGACAGCAGAGGCGTGATGCCTTCGCGCGGTTCCTGGGACCAGGAGGGAAGGGGGCTTCGGGACATCCGCCGCCATGCGCCGGCGATGGGCGCACCCACGCCGATGCGCGCGGGCTCGCCTTCGAGCCGCTCCACCTGGAACGCGTCCAGGTCGCGCGCCGAGTCGGGCATGTCGTCGGTGGAGGGACACTCACCCGTGCACGCGTCCCAACCCTGGTTGCCCAGCACGGTTCCACGGTCATCCCAGACATAGGCGCCAATGAAGCGCCGCATTGTGGTGATCCAATAGGTGAGCCTCACGGAGGCCGCATCGCTCGTCCGGGGGATGAGGGCGGAGAAGACGGAGACGGTGCCGTCCTCCCGGTGCACCCCCCACAGCGGCGTGCCGTCCCCCAGTGTGGCCGGCACCACGGAGCCCCGCGGCGGCAACTCCAACACCACGGACGGCTCGATGCGAGGCAGCTGGATTTCCTCGCGAGGCACGGCCCTGACTCGCCAGCCAGGCGTTCCGCAGCCTGCCAGGACGAACACAGACACGACGGTGAGCATGAGGCGATGACACAGGCGCCAGAAGTTAGCCCGATGCCGGGGTGATTGACGGCGTTCCGGTTAAAGATGCATTCTGAATGCATCTTTACGGGGCGTGGGCCCGGAAAGGGAGCGAAGTCATGACGAGCGTGTACGAGAAGATTGGCGGAGAGCCGGCGATGGCGGCGGCGGTGGACGTCTTCTACCGGAAGGTGCTGGCCGACGAGCGCATCAGCCACTTCTTCGAGG
This sequence comes from Corallococcus sp. AB032C, assembly GCF_003668935.1. Taxonomy (NCBI): domain Bacteria; kingdom Pseudomonadati; phylum Myxococcota; class Myxococcia; order Myxococcales; family Myxococcaceae; genus Corallococcus; species Corallococcus sp. AB032C. Next base: position 97,902 of record NZ_RAWP01000009.1, read on the forward strand.
ACGTGGACATGGAGCGCCAGGCCGCGAAGCAGAAGGCGTTCCTGACGATGGTGACCGGCGGGCCGTCGAACTACTCGGGCAAGGACATGCGCGCGGGGCACAAGCACCTGGTGGACCGCGGGCTGAACGGGACGCACTTCGACGCGGTGGCCGGGCACCTGAAGGAGACGCTGGAGGAGCTGGGCGTGCCCGCGGACCTGGTGGGCCAGGTGATGGCCGTCGCCGAAGGGGCGCGTGCGGACGTCTTGAACCGCTGAAGCAGCCGTCAGGAGGCACGTCATGGCGAAGGTGCGGCATGAATCCGAGTGGTACCCGTTGGAGCCCGGAGAGACGGTGCTGGACGGACTGCTGCGCCAGGGCGTGCGCGTACCGCATGCGTGCCGGGCAGGGGCCTGCCAGTCCTGCCTGATGCGAGCGACCTCGGGCGCGGTGCCCGAGGCCGCGCAGGTGGGGCTCAAGGACACGCTGCGGGCGCGAGGTTACTTCCTCGCGTGCACGTGCCGGCCCCAGGAGGGCACGGCGCTGGAGGTGGCGGGGGCGTCGGAGCTGCGCGTCCCCGCGCGCGTGGTGGAGCTGGAGTCGTTCAGCGAAGACGTGTTCGCGGTGCGGCTGGAGGTGGAGACGCCACTCGACTATCGCGCGGGGCAGTACGTCACGGTGGTGCGCGCGGACGGGCTCGCGCGCAGCTACTCGCTGGCGAGCCTGCCTCGCGAGGGCCGGCTGGAGCTTCACGTGCGGCTCGTGCCTGGGGGCGCCATGAGCGGTTGGTTCGCGCGCGAGGTCCGGCATGGCGACCGGGTGGACGTGCAGGGGCCGGCTGGGGATTGCTTCTACGTGCCCGGACAGCCGGAGGCGCCGCTGCTGCTGGCGGGGACGGGCACGGGGCTCGCGCCGCTGTATGGAATCCTGAGGGACGCGCTGGAGTCGGGCCACACCGGCCCCATCCACCTGTTCCACGGGGCAAGGGAGCCGGCCGGGCTGTACCTGGTGGACGCGCTGAGGGCCCTGGCGGCGCGCCATCCAAACGTTCAATACCGGCCCGTCGTGCTGGCGGGAGGAGGTGGGGCGGTGGAGGAGGGGGCCCTGGAGGCGAAGGTCCTCACCTGCCTCCCGAAGCGGCCGGTGGGCTGGCGAGCGTTCCTCTGCGGCAACCCCGAAGCGGTGCTATCCCTGCGCAAGAAGCTCTTTCTCGCGGGGTTCGCGCTGAAGGACATCCACGCGGATGCCTTCCTGCCGAGCGTGCCGCGAGCGGGGCCCGTCGCCGGAGCCGCCTGACTTGCACCTGACCCTTCACGCCGACTATTCGCTGCGCGTCCTCATGTACCTGGCGGCACGTCCCGGGCGGCCGTCGTCCACGCAGGAGATGGCGGACGCCTACGGCATCTCCAAGCACCACCTGGTGCGCGTGGTGCAGACGCTGGCGCAGGAGGGACACGTGGAGGTGAAGCCCGGACGGGCGGGCGGCGTGCTGCTGGCGAAGGCCCCGGGAGCCATCCGGCTGGGCAAGGTGGTGCGCGCGGCCGAGCCGGACTTCCACCTGGTGGAGTGCTTCGACCGGGAGCGCAACACCTGCCCCATCGCGCCAGCGTGCGGCCTCAAGGGCGTGCTGGCGGAGGCGCGTGACGCGTTCCTCACCACGTTGGACAAGTACTCGCTGGAGGACCTGCTGCGCCGCTCCAAGCCGGGCCTGTCGGACCTGCTGCTGACGCCGGCCGCGCCACCGGAGTAGGCGCATCCGGAAGGACGCGGCGACGTCCGGACAGGACGCAACCTGGGCACACGCCGGGGGCACGCACCGCTGACGCGGCGGGGGCATGGGGCTTGCTCTGTCAGGCCCGCCTGAATCAAGCCCCCCGGAGCGCACATGTCCCAGTCGGTCCAGACCATCCTGAACATCAACGGCATCGCCAACGGCTCCCCGTACAGCACTCAAGAGCCCACCATCCTCTTCAACAACCTGCCGTTCAGCGTCTGGGGCTCCATGTCGAGCGCCCGCACGGTGACGGGCAAGGTCATCGGTATCGCGAATCCCCAGCAGTACCAGGTGGCGCTGTTCGCGTTGGAGTCGAAGACGCAGATCGTGGGCAACACGTCCTGGCTGACGTCGGTGGGTAGCGATGGGAGCTTCTCGCTGTCCGTGCAGCAGAGCGCCACCGTCTACTGCGCGCTGCTGATGACGCCGACGTTCGCCCAGTCCTACTTCGCGAGCACCTTCCCCAGTGGCAGCGGCACCGTCTCCTCGCTGCCGATTCCCGCCGAGCATCCGGGCGACGTGCTCCTGATGATTGGCCTGCCGGCGGGACTGAACCGGAGCCTGGTCCTTCCCTTCGGTGTGGAGAACCCCATCGTCAAGCCGGGGGACGCCTGCCTGCAGCCCATGGGACTCAACCGGCAGCTGAGCCCCGGTTCGACGCAGGGCATGCCGGATCCCACCAATCCCAACCAGGTCAGCCAGCTGTGGAGCTGGCTGGTCGGGGGGAGCTCGCCCGGGATGATGGCTTTCCGGGTCACCACCCAGAACCCGGACGGGACCGCGGGGCAGGGAGCGTTCGCCACGGGCGTGTATGTCTATGGCCAGTCGATGTATCTGCTCGCGGGCGCCGGTCCCGCCTCCGGACAGTCGAGCACGATGACGCCCATCGTCGTCTCCGAGGCCATCGTCAACTGGCAGATCCTCCCGCCCTCCATGGTCCAGTTGGGGATGGCCCTCACCATCCTGCCGGAGAAGATCCTGCTCGCCGTCGACGTGGTGAACGTGGAGCCGTCGGTCCTGGGGACCTTCCTGAAGGCGCTCTACAAGGTCGAGTTCAAGCTGCTGGGCCTGATGTTCGACATGCTCTGACGGCGGTCACTCGCCGACGAAGGCCGCCCAGTCGCCGGATGGGACCGTGACGCCCGACTCCTTCCGCCAGGCGGTGACCTCCGCCTTCCAGGTCGCGGCGCCTCCACGCAAGGGGAACGCACGCGTGACCGCGAGTCGTTGAACCGGCTCGTGGTCGCGCAGGAGGACGCGATTGACCGCGTCGACTTCACCGGGCCTCGCGCGCAGGCGCAGCCCGGCCGCCTTCATGGATCCGTCCTGACGGAACAGCGTGGACAGGTTTTCCTCCACCGGCGTCTCGGTGACGGACCAGAGGCCCAGCAGTGGCGGTTCGCGGCCTTCCATCCGCGCCGCGTGCAGCCGGTCGTGGCCATCGACCACCAGCCAGCGCTCGGCCAGGGCGAAGTAGGTCAGCAGGACGGGCGGGAGCGTCCCGTCCCGAGCGTGTTTGCGCCATGCCTTCACCCTGCCGTCGTCCTCCGGTGACGGTGCGCGCAGCGGCATTACTCCACCGCTGCGCTCCGGGAGGACGCCGGGCCCCGCCCAGGACCAGTCCTCCGCGCGGAAGGACGTGAAGCGCAAGGCCGCGTCGAGCCCGCACGGAGGCTCCGGAAAGAATCCCGGTCCGATGCTCGGCACCGTGGAGTAGCCCCGTGCCTGCGTGACGGGAACCATCTGGAGCGGCCGCAGACACCATCGGCCCGCGTGGAGCAGCGAAGGCTCGGACGTTTCGAACTGGTGGACCCACCACCGGCTCCACGCGGCCCACCATCCAGGTGAGCCCGGATCCGGGTCGCGCCGGGCCTCCTCCGCGGTGATGGGAGGAACCGCGCCTGTGAGCTTCGCCGGGCCGCGCAGCCACGCACACCCGTCCCACCAGTCGTCCACGCGCATCCAGAGCAGCGGCTGCCCGCCCAGCATCACGCGCAGCAGGTAGGGCCGGGTGGCTTCGACATGGAGCAGGGGGCGCCGCCGCCAGTGTCCCCAGGAGGGAACGGTCAGCAGCAGCCCGGGCCCACCCACCGGCATCCGCCAATCCGTGTCATCCGCCGTCACGGCGATTCGTGGCTGCATCGGGCGCCTCCTCGGCCCGACACTACACTCGACGGCGGGCCTGACCTCCAGGCCCGCCGCGAGGTGTCTTCAACGGCTCAGCGCCACGTATCGTTCACGGTCGAGGTGCCCGTGGCCGGAGTCGTGAGGGTGCGGTTGGCGCCGCTCTCCCAGGTGACGTTGTTGGCGGCGTCCTTCTTGATGAACTTGTACTCAATCGCCGTGGAGCCCGGCAGCCCGACGGCCGCGCTCCACGTGGGGTAGTTGTCCGCGGACAACAGGATGGCACTGGCCGGGCTCCAGCTCCCCAGCGCGGCGACGTTGCCCACCACGTACACGTTCTGTCCCATCACGGTGCTCGCCGTGACGTTGAACGTCACCGTGGCCCCGCTGGTGGACGTGGTGACGGAGAGCGCGGAGGACTGCGCGGACGCATTGCCCGCCGTGTCCCGAGCCCGCACGGTGTAGCTGTACGCCGTGCCCGCCGTCAGCCCCGTGTCCGTGTAGCTGGCCGTCGTGGGCGAGCCCACCAGCGACCCATTGCGATACACGTCATAGCCCGCGATGCCGCTCGCGTCGGTGGACGCCGTCCACGTCAGCGACACGGTGGTCGCCGTCTTCGACGCAGCCGTCAGGCCCGACGGCACCGAGGGCGCGGTGGTGTCCTGTGACGGCGCTCCCGCGGAGATGACGCCCGCGTTGAACGTGGAGGTGCCCGCGGGGAAGAAGTAGTTGAGCCCCCCGTTGTTGTCCCACGTGCCACTGCCATTGTTGAAGACGGCCTCCAGTTGCGTGGCCGAGCCCAGGTCCACCGTGTACTTCGCGTAGCCCGAGACCTCCGCCGTGGCCATGGCCACGCCCGGTGACGTCGTCCACGTGCCGCCCGCCGGACGGTAGTGGAGGTACGGCGTGGCATAGCCCTTCTTGTAATAGACGGTCGCCGTGTTGCCCGCGCTGGTGGTGACGGAGAGCGCGCTGCTCGCCGCGGACGTGTTGCCCGCCGCGTCGCGAGCCTTCACCGTGTAGCTGTAGGCCGTGTTGGAGGACAGCCCGCTGTCCGTGTAGCTCGTGGACGTGGGCGTGCCGACCTGCGTGCCATTGCGGAACACGAGATAGCCCGTCACGCCGACGTCGTCAGTGGACGCGGTCCAGCTCAGCGACACCGTCGTCGCGGACTTCGACGGAGCCGTCAGGCCCGTGGGCACCGACGGCGCTGAAGTATCGCTCACCGGAGCGCCCGCGGTGATGACGCCCGCGTTGAACGTGGAGGTGCCCGTGGGGAACAGGTAGTTGCCGCCGTTGTTGTTGTCCCACGTCCCGCTGCCGTTGTTGAACACGGCCTCCAACTGCTGCACGGAGCCCAGGTTCACCGTGTATTTCGCGTACCCCGTCACCTCCGCGTCAGGCATCAGCACGCCCGGCGCGGTCGTCCACGTGCCACCCGCCGGGCGGTAGTGGATGTACGGCGTGGCGAAGCCCTTCTTGTAATAGAGCGTCGTCGTGTACCCCAGGCCGGTGGTGACGGAGAGCGCCGCGCTGGCCACGGAGGTATTCCCCGCCGCGTCGCGAGCCTTCACGGTGTAGCTGTACGTCGTGCTCGAGGACAGCCCCGTGTCCGTGTACGTCGTCGCCGTGGGCGCGGCCACCTGTGTGCCATTGCGAAACACGAGGTAGTCACTCACGCCGTAGTTATCCGTGGCGGCCGTCCAGCTCAGCACCACCGACGAGCTGGTGACACCTGAAGCGGAGAGCCCCGAGGGCGCCGACGGCGCCGTGGTGTCCGGGGGCAGGGTGGTGACGGAGAGCGCGCTGCTCGCGGCGGACGTGTTGCCCGCCGCGTCCCGCGCTCGCACGGTGTAGCTGTACGCCGTGCCCGCCGTGAGCCCGCTGTCCGTGTAGCCCGTCGTGGACGGCGAGCCCACCTGCGTGCCATTGCGGAACACCTGGTAGCCCGTCACGCCGACGTTGTCCGTGGAGGCCGTCCACGTCAGCGTCACGGAGCGGTCCGTGCGCGTCGACGCGAGCCCCGTGGGGACCGACGGCGCCGTCGCGTCCACGCGGAGGAACGGGTAGGTGCCCGTCACCGGGCCATTGATGTCCTCGATGTACTTGCCGCCCTCCTGCCGGTACTTCCCGGCGCCCACGTAGACGGACTGGATCTCGCTGCGCGTGACGTTGCCGCGCGAGTCAGTGGCCTCGATGTAGTAGTCGAGCACCTGGTCGCGGTAGGCGCCCAGATAGACGTAGTAGAGGTCGCCAATCTCCTGCGCGGCCACCTTCTGCATCACCGGCAGGTGCGCCGGCTGCCACGCCACGCCGTTCATCACCGGCCGCAACTCACGACGCTGGAGTGGATGGTCCACCCAGGCGCCCACGCGCGACGGGTCGATGCCAGGCACGCCCGCGGCCTTCAACGCCGCCGGGTCGTAGACGCGAGGCGTGTTGTCCAGCGGGTCGATGCTCTTCGCCGTGTGCACGCGCACGCGCGCCTTGATGCTGGCGATGCCGCTCACGTCGAAGGCGTAGGTGTACAGCGCGAAGTTGTTGTCGAAGTGGTGCAGCGTCCACCCTTCGGACTTGTCCGTGTTGGCGCTGCCGGGGTTGTACGGCCAGCGCTGGACCCACCAGACGTCCGGGCCCGTGCGGTCCTGCGCCAGCCGGTCCTGCACGTACGGCTTGGAGAAGTAGAGCGACTGGTTGAAGGACAGCGTGGGCTTCACGTTGTCGTCCACGTTCTCGTCGTAGTAGCCGAAGCCGGAGTCCATGGCCGGCAGGAGGAAGTACCAGGCCAGCTCCGCGGGGTTCGCGCCGCCCGCCCAGTCATTCGCCGCGTCGCCCTTCACCGGGAAGGACAGCATCCACGGGTTGAGCTGGTTGCCCGCGTGCGTGATTTGCGAATCCAGCGCCGTCGTGGGCTTCCAGTGGTTGGGGTGCGCGTCCAGCCAGAGTTGCTCGGCCGTCTTCGCGTAGTTCATCGCGGCCTGGAGCAGCGCGAAGTTGCGCTCCAGGTAATGCCAGCCGTGCTCCAGCGACACCGTCATCCCCTCCTGCACGCCGCTCAGGTTCGTCTTGGGCACCAGGTTGAGACCGGTGGCCGAGTTGAAGGCCGGGAACTGCCCCTTCCAGATGCCGAAGGGCAGCCGCCAGTGGTGCCACTGCGGGTCGGATGAAGAGTCGCGCGTGTCCACCCACGAGCCGTCCTGCACGTGCACCACGTCCGTGGAGATGGGCGTGTTGTTGACCAGGTACTCGTCGATGCCCAGGCACTGCACGCCGCCGCTGCAGGTGACGGAGCGGCCGTTGAGCCACGTGTCGAGCGAACCCGCGCGCCCGCCCGAATTGTCGCCGTCATGCGCGAGCACGAAGAACTGCTTCTGGGGCGTCAGGCCCTCGAAGTTGCGCAGGCCCACGACGTCCACGGTGGCCTGTCCCTCCCAGCCCTCCAGCCAGGAGCCGTTCTGGTTGACGGGGATGCCCACGACGCGCGACTCGGCGCCCGTGGCCGGGTCTACGTAGCGCACCCAGTGCGGCGTGGAGGCGAAGGGGTACTTGTTGCGGATGACCTGCTGCTCGTGCGCCATGCCCTCGCTCACCCAGGCGCCCACGGTGCTGGTGTTCTGGAGGTCCGCGCGGTTGGGCGGCGACACCAGCGTGTCCGAGCCCGGGTCGTTGAGGAACGGGTAGTCCTTCAGCGTGCGGGAGAAGTGGTTGTCACCGATGACGGACCACTTCACGCCCAGCTTCGCCAGCGTGGGGATGAGCCGCTCGCTGAAGCCCAGCTCCGTGGGGAAGAAGCCCTTGGAGGCCGTGAAGCCGCTGCCCAGGAAGTACGGCTGGGACAACGTGGCGCTCTGGTGGATGAGGTCCTTGAGGAAGTAGTCCGGCCCCACCAGCGGGCCCATGGAGTGGTGGCCCGTGAAGTGGATGAGGTCCAACGAGCGGTTGCCCGCGGGCGTGCGCAGGTTGGCGTAGCGGTCCCTCCAGGTGGCGCCCCAGCTGGCGTTGTCGTAGCCGGACACGTTGCGGCGGGTGACCAGGTCGTTGACGTTGTTCACCACCGCGCCGGACATGGTGACGTGAACCTGCCCCGTGGAGGCATTGGCCTTCATGTCCGCGGCCACGTCCGGCGGCCAGTATTGATACGCGCCCACCTTCGCGTGGTGCGAGTAATACGTCACCAGGTCGTCGTGCGGCATGGGCGCGCCCGACGGCAGGAAATAGGTGTAGTTGGCCGGAGGTGACTGCTTTATCTGGATGACCTGCCCGTCGTACGCGTAGCGGATGGGGCCACCCACCGGCGTCGCGTTGTATTGAGTCAGGTCGTAGTACGCCCAGAAGTTGGGCATGTGATTGTGATACACGTGCGCGGCGGCGATTTGAGCCTTTGCCTGCGGCGCGTGTAACAGGATGACGGCGAACACCGCGAGCAAGGCCAGTTGCGGCTGTCTTTTCATGGGGCGTCCTCACCGGACGAGAGGGGCCGTCCGGTGGGCGCTGCTTACTGGCGTTTGACTCAAGATTTCCCATGTAAACTGGAAATGACAATCTGTAAATCGATACTGCATCGCGTCAGCCTTTCGTGGAAAGGCTGTCGTTGACAGAGGAGAAGCGGCCTCGGACAGTCGGGCGCGCCATGGCCACCTATCCCGCGTCAGCCCGTGAAGCCTTTGTCCAATTGCGTACGCTTTCGGAGGCGCTGGCCCGGCCGGAGGAGCGTGCGCGGGCGCTGGCGGAGCTGCGCGAGCTGGCGGAGCTGTCGCGCGACCAGCCGGAGGGCGCGCCGCTGCGGCTGGCGTCGGTGGTGGTGGCGGTGGGCGCGTCCCAGGAGCGGCTGGAGTTGTTGATTCCGCCGTCCATCTTCGCGCCCGAGGCGTGGGCGTTCACGTTCCTGGAGGGGCTCTTGAAGGTCCCACTGGACGAGTACGCCGACAAGCAGCTGGTGGAGGTGGGCTCCGGCTCCGGGTGGATCTGCATCGCGCTGGCGAAGTTCACGGGGCTCGCGCGCATCCGCGGGCTGGACCTGAACCCGCAGGCCCCGGCGGTGGGGTTGTGCAACGCGTGGCTCAACGGCGACGAGGCGCTGGTGTCGCGGCTGTCCTTTGGTGAGAGCGACCTGCTGCTCGGCCTGCCCCAGAAGCCGGAGTGGGACTTCATCGTCGGGTGCATCCCGCAGGTGCTGCGGAGCGACGAGCTGCCCGCGGAGCTTGCGCAGGCGGATGAGCAGGCGCTGTTGGACCTGTCCAACTACACCTCGTTGCAGAACGTCTACGAGGACCACTTCGGCCTGGGGCTCATCGCGCGCCTGCTCAACGAGGCGCCGGAGCGGCTGCTGCCTGGAGGGCGGCTGCTCCTGAACCTCGCGGGGCGTCCGGGCCGCGCCATCATCGCGCGGATGTTCACCCGGCGAGGCTTCACCACTCGCATGCGCGTGGCCCGGCGGGTGATGCAGGCGGCGGACACGGACATCCGCCCGCTGGTGTCGCTGGAGCAGCGCACCGGGCGGGAGTTCGAGTTCTTCATGGAGGCCCACAGCCCGGAGCCCCTGCGCGCGGCGACGGCGCTGGGCTGGCTGCAGTCAGGCCACCCCATCTGGCACGAGGTGGCGGTGTGGGAGGCCCACCTGTCGCAGCCCCGGGAGACGCTGGCCCTGCGCGCCGCGCTGCGCTCGTTGGGCATCGCGGCGCTCCAGGAGGAGCTGGACCTGGGGGCGGCGTCCGCGGAGCAGCTGGGCTTCGTCACGGCGCTCGCGGAGCGGCTGTCACAGGCGCCCTTCCTGCCCTACGCGCACGAGGCCGGTGACGCGTCCTTCCGCAGGCTGGTGGCCCGCTATCTGGACCGCCACTTCGGCTTGAGGCTGTCGGAGGACTCGGTGTTCGTCGCGCCGGAGCGGGAGCAGGCCGTCTATTCCTTCCTGCTTGCCACGTGCGACCCCGGGGACACGGTGCTGGTGTCGCGCAGCCTGCACCCGCTCTACGCGCGCGCCCTGGACAAGGCGGGCGTGCGCGCCACCGTGACGCACAACACGCTGGGGGAGATCCGCCGCCTGCTGAGCGCCTTCGACGTGAAGGCCGTGCTGCTGACTGTGGAGCCGGGCGAGCGCACCAACCTGGCGGTGCTGCGCGACATCGTGGCGGAGGCCGCGCGGCGGGGCATCTGGGTGGTGCTGGATGAGAGCGCCTTCTTCAACATCACCGGGGACGTGGAGCCGCGCACCCTCTTCGAGTTCCTCGCGCGGACGCAGCACGCGCCCAACCTGGTCATCCTGTACGGGCTCATCAAGAACGCGGTGTGGCCGGATCTGGAGCTGACGCTGCTGCTCCCCGTGCCGGAGCAACTGCGCGCGGACCTGGAGGTGGCGGCGGAGGTGACGTACTCGCGCATCAGCGTGCTGGCGGAGTGGTTCTACGAGCGCACGTTCTCGGAGTTGCTCGCCTTCCGCATGGCCTTCGCGGAGCCGGAGCCGCCCTCGCCGCACCGGGTGCCGGAGGTGCCGCTGCCGCGCTCACAGCGCATCGCGAAGCTGTCGGAGCTGCCCGCGTTCGCACCGAAGTTCTTCCGCGAGGACGACCCGGAGCTCGTGCGCCTGGACTACGGAGAGAACGAGGGTCCGATGCCGCTGCCGCTGGTGGAGGGGCTCATCGCGGCGGGAGTCGCGCCGCGCGCGGACGGAGCGCAGACGGGGCTGGCGGAGGCCGTGGCGGCCTTCCTGCTGGAGACGCGAGGGGCCCGCTATGTCCCCGAGGACGTCGTGGTGGCGCCCGGCGTCTGGCCGCTGATGCACCACCTGGGCGTGGCGCTGCGCCAGCGGCTGGGGCGGATGCCGCGAGTGTTCCTGGTGACGCCTTGTTACGGAGTGCTCGCGCCCACGTTCCTCGCGGCGGGGTGCGAGGTGGAGTCCGGCCCGCTGGGCACGCTGCTGTCACGCCGCGCGCGGGGGACGATGCCGGACGCGGTGGTGCTGTCGCAGCCGGCGAACCCCACGGGGCACTACCTGTCGCACGAGGAGTTGATGGCGCTGGCGACGTTCGTGGTGGAGCAGCGCTGCCTCTGGATCTCGGATGAAATCTTCGGCCTGGTGAACCTCACCAACCCCACGGCGGAGACGGTGCACAGCCCGGTGACGCTGGAGGGGGCGGTGCCCGGCATCGGCGCGCGGACGGTGCTGCTGGGAGGGCTGTCCAAGGAGTTCGCGGCCGGAGGCCTGCGGGTGGGCTGGGTGGCCACGAAGGACCGGGCGCTGGTGGCGGCGCTGCGCGACAGCGCGCCGGGAGTCCTGCACACGCCTACCGCGCGCGCGGCGGCATACCTGTACGCGGCCCATGCGCGCGGACCGGATGGACAGTTGCTCTACGCCGCGCGGCACAAGGCGCTGAGAAACTACCTGGCGCGGATGCGGCGTGAGCTCGCGGAGAAGCGCGCGCTGGTGGCGGATGCGCTGCCCGACGACGGCCGCGCGGAGGCCACGGAGGCAGGGGGCTTGTTCCTCGCGCCGCCGATGACGGCGTGGCTGGGACGTTCGGTGGACGGCGTGAAGCTCACGCCGGAGAACCTGCCGCGTGTCGTCTACGAGCACACGCACGTAGTGCTCAACGGCGGCGCGTGGTGCGGCGATCCGGAGCGCGTGCGCGCGGTGTTCTCCATTCCCCGGGAGAAGCTGCTGAAGGCCCGCGACCGTCTGCGGACCTTCGGCCAGCGGCTGCGCTGACGGCGCGGCGCGGCGCGGCGTCAAATGATGACCCTGTCGGCCGGGGCGGAGCGGTCCAAACCTGTCCGACAGTCGGACACGTTTCCGCCGCCCAGGCGAGGCGGGCGCTCCCGGCCGAGTAGTTCCAAACCAGTCCGACAGTCCGACAGGCTCCCGTGGCCCAGCTCCAGGTCCGTCCGATAGTCCGACAGGTCCGCGCCGGTCGGGCAAAGCGGGACCCTTCGGGCCGCGCAGTTCCAAAAGTGTCCGACAGTCCGACAGGCTCCGTGACCCGGACGAAGCGGGCGCCTCCCGGCCGCACCGGCCCAGACTTGTCCGACAGTCGGACAGGTTTCCGCCGCCTGGGCGTGGCGGGCGCCTCCTGGCCGTGTTTGTTCAAACTTGTCCGACAGTCGGACAGGTTTTGGCTGTGCACCGTCGGCGGGGGGCTCCGGAGGGTTCTCACGTTCTCAACCCTCTGGATGAGGCTCCTGGCCGCAGACTGGGGCTGCGGGCCCGCGGCCACTGGCTGAGGTGACGCGGACCCGGGAGCGTTCCTCTACACTGCGCCGGCCCATGCTCCGCTCCCTCGCCGTCCTCCTCTGCTGTCTGCCTGTTGGTGCGCTCGCGGCCTCTGAGTCCTGGCTCGTGACGACCGACCTGTGGGGCAACCCCGCCTACCAACTCCTCACGCTGGAGCGCGACGGGAAGCGCCTCTCCGGTGAGCTTGATGGGGATGCGCTGAAGGGGGAGCGCACGGGCAACGCCGTCCACTTCGTCGTCACGGACTCGCGCCAGCAGACCTATGTCTTCGATGGCAAGGTGAGCGGTGAATCGCTGCGCGGCACCGCGGACTACCCGGACAGCAACAACCCGAAGGCGCGGGCGGCCCATGCGTTCACGGCCCGGTTGCTTCCCTCGCGCCCCGCGGGTGCTCCGCGCGTGCATGACTTCACGCCCACCTCGTGGTCCAACGAGTTCACCGCGCACCGCGCGCCGGTACTGACCGTCTGGCCGGGCGACACGGTGCGCACCTCGACGCTCGACTCTGGTGGCATGGACTCGAAGGGCATCACCCGCGCGCTCTTCGGCAATCCGCAAACGGGCCCCTTCTTCATCGCCACCGCGAACCCGGGCGACACGCTGGCCATCCGCATCCGCCGACTCACGTTGAACCGCACCTTCGCGGACAGCCTGGATGGCATCGTGGGCCGCGCCCTCACTCCGGGCCTCGCCGCGAAGGCGACGGAGCTGGGCAAGCCCGTTCGCTGGAAGCTCGACCCCGAGCGCGGCGTCGCGACGCCGGAGAACCCGACGGAGCGCCTGAAGGCCTTCACCGTGCCGCTGCGGCCCATGCTGGGCGGCCTGGCCGTGGCGCCCGGCTTCGGCTCCGCGCCCCTGTCCACCGGCGACACGGGCCGCTACGGCGGCAACATGGACTTCAACGAAGTCGTGGAGGGCAACACCGTCTACCTGCCCGTGGCGCAGCCCGGAGCGCTCCTGTACCTGGGCGATGCTCACGCCGCACAGGGCGATGGTGAGACGTCGCAGTACGCGCTGGAGACCTCCATGGACGTCGAGTTCACCGTGGACGTCCTGCACGGCAAGCCGCCGCCTTCCACGCCTCGCGTGGAGTCCCCCACGCACCTGATGGCGCTGGGGCAGGGCGGTTCACTGGATGACGCCCTGCGCTCCGCGACGCAGGGCATGACCCAGTGGCTGGAGCAGGACTACGGGCTCACCCTGTCGGAGAGCGCGCAGGTGCTGGGCAGCTCCGTGCAGTACGTCGTCGCGAACCTCGCCGGACGCAGCGTGGGCGTCGCCGCGAAGCTGGACAAGGCGCGGCTCCAGGCCCTCCGTCCCCCGGTGAAGTGAGCTGAATTCCCGGGTGCGTCCAAGGCTCCGGAAAATGGGGCGGAAATGCCGTGTCGATTCCGGGGCCCCTCGTTCGACGTGGAGATGAACCCTCCCGGTAGCCCGGGAGCCCTTCTTCCATCGAACCGGGAGCCTCCCATGGCCAGCAAGATCGCAATCGCCGTCCTCGTCCTCGTCGTCGTGCTGGGCGTCCTCGTCGCCACCCGCCCGGACCACTTCCGCATCGAGCGCAACGCGCACGTGGCCGCGCCCCCGGCCACCGTCTTCGCGCTGATCAACGACCTGCACCGGTTCGACACGTGGAACCCGTTCCGCTCCGAGCCCGCGCCCGGCGTGACCAAGGACTTCGACGGGCCCAACGAAGGACCGGGCGCCAGCTTCGCTTATGCCGGCGGCGAGTCCGGGGATGGGCGCATGACCATCGTGGAGAGCCAGCCCGGCGCGCGCGTCGTCCTCAAGCTGGAGTTCTTCAAGCCCTTCGAAGCCACGAACCAGGCCACCTTCACGCTCACGCCGGAGAACGGCGGCACCCGCGTGAGCTGGGCGATGGAGGGCGAGAACACCCTGATGGGCAAGGCGATGTCGCTCGTCGTGAACATGGACACGATGCTCGGCAAGGAGTTCGAGCGGGGCCTCGCGAACCTGGACACCGTCGCGCGAGGCGTCACCCCGGCTCCCAGCGCGAGCGCCCAGGCCGACGCGGCGACGCCCGCCCCGGCGCACTGAGGATGCGCCTCAGTCCTCCAGCGCCCGGTAGGCGCCCCTGGAGAACTCCATGGCCAGGGCCTCGTCGTCGGGGCCCTGCGCCCGTCGCTGCGTCAGGAGGATGGCCGTCAGGTCCTGCCGGGGGTCGATGAAGAACATCGGGCCGTAACCGCCGCCCCAGCCGAACCGTCCAGCGGTGGGCGAGACACCATCCGGCTTCGTGCACACGGCGCCGCCGAAGCCCCAACCCGACGCATCCCAGAAGCCTGGGAAGAAGGGCGACGCGGCCTTCTGCTCCTCCGGAATCTGATCCGTCAGCATCTCCTGGACGCTCGCGGAGGACAGCAGGCGGGTGTTCCCGGCCTGGCCTCCGCTCAGCAGCATCCGGCAGAAGGCGAGCAGGTCATCGGCCGTGGACACCAGCCCTCCCTGGCCTCCTCCCGAGGGAAAGGCGGGAGGACGCGACCAGTAGCTGTCCGCCGGGGTGTCCCACGCTTCCAGCCTCCCCGTGGCCTCGTCGTGCGCGTAGGCCGTCGTGAGCCGGTCGAGCTTCTCCGCGGGCACGGTGAACGCAGTGTCCCTCATGCCCAGCGGCACGAAGAGCCGCTCGCGCAGGAAGTCGTCGAAGCGCATGCCCGAGGCTCGCGCGACCAGCACGCCCAGGACCTCGTAGCCGGTGTGATAGGCCCACCGCTCTCCGGGTTGATGCATGAGCGGCAGCGTGCCCAGCCGCCGCATGAATTCGTCGGGCGGATCCGTGAGCACGTGGAAGCCGGGCGCCACCCGGGCCTCGCTCATGGCCCGCTGGATGGGATGCGTACCGGGCCGCGCCATCACCGCGCCCAGGCCCCAACGCAGCGTGAGCAGGTCCCGCACGGTGATGGCGCGCTTCGCGGGAACGGTGTCGTCGAGCGGGCCGCTGGGAGCACGCAAGACGCGGCGGTCCGCCAGCTCCGGCAGCCACGGGTCAACGGCGCCGTCGAGCGGGAGCTTCCCGTCCTCCACGAGCATCAGCGTGGCCACCGCCGTGAGGGGCTTGGCCATGGACGCGAGCCGGAAGAGGCTGTCCCGGCTCATGGGCGGACCCGAAGGCGCGAGGCCCTGCGTGCCCAGCACGTCGACGTGCACGGTGTCCTCGCGAGCGACGAGCGCGACGACGCCGGGGAGATTTCCGCGTTCGACATGGCCGCGCAGGGCGGACGTCACGTCGGCGAGCCGTGTCGGGGAAAGCGCGGCGGAGCGTGGGTGCATGGCCTTGAGTCTAGACCCTCGACGCCGGCCGCGAGCCCAGATGCGTGGGGTCAGGCGGGCGCTTCAGCGCTTCGCGAGGATGAAGGCGGTGACGGAATAGCGCTGGTGGCCCCGGGCCTCGGAGGTCCATTCGGTCACGCGGTGGGGGGCACCCTTCGCGCGGAAGATGAACACCGAGTTGAAGAGCGGCGGGACGCGCATCATGTCCGCGTCCACTTCGGGATGCCGGAAGGTGAGGACGCCGCCGAAGCGGTCCTCCCACGGGCGCGTGAAGTTGTAGACGACGGCGAGCCCTTCCTCGTCCGTGTCCCGGTGCTCCGGGAAGAACTCGCCCACTTCCATGCGCGACACCTGCACCTGCCGCGTCTCCAGCGGCTCGGGCCAGCCCACCAGCGCGGCGTGGAAGGCCGCGCCGTCCGCGCTCTGAAGCCACGCGCAGAAGTCCGTCAGGGCGGAGGGCGCCTGCTGCTTCAATGGCGCGATGTGCAGCGGATAGGGCCCGTGGTGGTGGCGCACGAAGCGCGCGTCGCACAGGGCCTGGTGCAGGGCCTCGGCGCGCTCGGGGAGGAGGGCGTCCCGGAGGCAGAGGTGCGGCACCCGTCCGCCTTCGATGAACTCCTGGCGGAGCGTGGCCTGCAGGGCCTCGGATACGGAGGCCAGGCGCGTCCACGCGGTCGCGGACGCCGGGAACACCTCCGGCTTCGGGGACGGGACGGGGCCGAAGATGCTTTCGGCGTAGTCCGTGATGAAGAACCCGCTCGGGCGCTCAGGCCTTGGAGACGAGGTAGCTGGCGAGCCGGGTGATGACTTTGCCGTCGCGCGGATCATCGAAGAAGGAGATGGCGGGAGTGGGGTTGAATTCAAGCGCCACGAAGGCGCCGTCAGGCGTGCGCCGCAGGTCCACCGCCGTGAAGACCATGCCCAGCGCTTTGGCGCCCTTGAGACACACCGCCCAGGCCTCCTTCGGCAGGCGGGCGGGCTTCACCCGGTGCAGGTTCTGCCGCGCGTCCACCACGCCGTCGGTGGGGATATGGAAGGCGGACACGGGCTCGCCGTCGAGCACGTAGGCGCGGAACTCGTCGCCCTGGATCTGCTCCTGGAACAGCACCGGACAGTTGGCGAGCAGTTGGAGCCGTGCCTCGGTGAGGTCCGCCTTCTCCACCTTGCGGACCAGCGCACCGCCGCTCAGGGGCTTGTAGATGACGGCCCGGTGGCGCGTGACGAACTCGCGCACCGCGTCCGGTGAGGCGGTGGCCAGGGTGCTGGGGACGGGAATGTGGTGGCGGCGCAGCAGGGCCAGCTGTTGCAGCTTCAGGTAATGCAGCTCCACCGCCTCCAGCGGGTTGACGAACGCTCCGCCGCGCCGGTGGAGCGAACGCAGCACGGAGTGGAGGAACGACTGGCGCTCCCGCTCCGCCAGGTACTGCTCCTGCCAGCGCGGGAAGTTGCGCTCGGACAGGGCCTCGGCCTCGGGGACCGGGAGCGAGAGGCGCACGAGCTTGAGGTAGAACGAGCGCAGGTCACTGAGACATTCACCGTCCCAGTGCACCTCTCCGTCCTGCCAGCTCAACGCGGCGGAGTCCGGGACCCGGTCTGTTTCCAGGATGATGGCTCGCGCACGACGCCGCTCCACCGCTTCCGCGACGAAGCGGGTGGCGTCATCCGAGCGCGAGCCGATGACCACGACCTTCTTGCGAGACGTCATGGGGTCCGTGACTTCGCCTGCCCGTCGTCAGACCGGGCTGTCCATCTTGACCTTCAGGATGCCGCCATCCAGCGGCTTGAGGTCCGGGAGCTTCGAGCCACGCGTGGGGTCGTCCATCATGACCTTCAACACGCCGATGTCCTCCGGCGGCTTGAAGTCCGGCAGGTTCAAGCCACCGGTCGGGTCATCCATCCGGACCTTCACCCGGCCGCCGTCCGGCGGAGTGAAGTCCGGAAGCTTCGAGCCACGGGTCGGGTCGTCCATCATGACCTTCACCCGGCCGCCATCCGGCGGCTTGAAGTCCGGCAGCTTCGAGCCGCGGGTGGGGTCGTCCATCATGACCTTCAACACGCCGCTGTCCTTCGGCGGCTTGATGCCAACGCCGTCGCCCACGAACTGATCCGCGAGCTCACGGGCCTTCGGGGTCAACTTGACCTTCTCGAAGGCGTCGCGAACCTGGTGCTTCTGCTGGGGGCTCAGCTGGCTCGCGTCAGTGCCCTGGAGCGCCTTCTTGAGGACCGGGGCGCCCACTGCCTTGCCATCCGTGCTGGCGGTCTTCAGGGCGGTCTGCAGCGACGAGACGAAGCCCGTGGGGGATTTGATCTGGGTCATAAAGATTCCTTTGGAAAGGTTATCGGCGTGCCCAGGCCGGAGTTGCTTGATTCTCTGAGGATGAGAGCCCCGGTAGACCGGAGGGCTGCCTGACCGCCCGCCGTCTTCCCTCGGTGCGTGGGCGACCCAACCCTTGAAGACAAGGGGAGGAGACACCATGGCGCACCGAGACGACGGACTGCTGGTGCGAGCGCTCGCGGAGTCCGTGAGGCCGCTCCAGGGGACGCGGGAGGACTTCGGGTCCCTGATGGACCTGGTGGGGAACGCGACGTGCGTGCTGATTGGCGAAGCCACCCACGGCACGCACGAGTTCTACCGGCTGCGCGCGCTCCTGACGCGGAGGCTCATCGAGGAGAAGGGCTTCAACGCCGTCGCGGTGGAGGCGGACTGGCCGGATGCGTACCGGATCAACCGCTACGTGCGGGCCATGGGCCACGACGCGGACGCGGTGGAGTCACTCTCCGACTTCCAACGCTTCCCCGCATGGATGTGGCGCAACGCGGACGTGCTGGACTTCGCGGGCTGGCTGCGGACGCACAACGACCGCCACTCCGCGCGGGAGAAGGTCGGGTTCTACGGGCTGGACCTCTACAGCCTCCACGCCTCCATGGGCGCGGTGCTGAAGTACCTGGACCGGGCGGATCCGGAGGCCGCGACGCGCGCCCGGAACCGCTACGCGTGCTTCGAACACTTCGGCGAAGACCCGAAGGACTACGGCCACGCGACGTCGCTGGGCTTGTCTCCGGATTGCGAGCGGCAGGTCGTCGACCAGCTCCGCGAGCTGCAACGGGAGCGCGAGGCCCTGCTGCGCCGGGACGGGTTCATCGCGGAGGACGCGCAGTTCGAGGCGGAGCAGAACGCCCGGGTCGTCCAGAACGCGGAGGAGTACTACCGGTCCATGTTCCATGGGCGCATCTCGTCCTGGAACCTGCGCGACACGCACATGGCGGACACGCTGGATGCGCTGATGGGCTTCCTGAAGCGGCGGCTGGGGGCCGCGCGCGTCGTGGTCTGGGCCCACAACTCGCACGTCGGTGATGCGCGCGCGACGGAGATGGGGGAGGCGGGCGAGGTGAACCTGGGCCAGCTGACGCGCCAGCGGCACCCGCGAGTGACGAGGCTCATCGGCTTCAGCACGTACCGGGGCACCGTCACCGCGGCCACCAACTGGAGTGGGACCGCCGAGCGCAAGCAGGTCCGCCACGGGCTTGCGGGCAGCTGCGAGTCCCTCTTCCATCAGGTCGGCCTGCCAGGCTTCCTGCTGGACCTTCGCGAACTGGGAGAGGCCGCCGGAGCACTCCGCGAGCGGCGCCTGCAACGGGCCATCGGCGTCATCTACCGGCCTGAAACGGAGCGCAGGAGCCACTACTTCCATACGCGGCTGCCGGAGCAGTTCGACGCGATGCTGCACATCGATGAGACGCGTGCGCTCGAACCGCTGGAGCGCACCGCCGGATGGGAGCGCGGTGAAGCGCCGGAGACCTATCCGACGGGCCTGTAGTCGCCACGGGCTCAGGGGGCCTTGGAGGGGCGGTGATACAACTTGCGCAGCTCCTCCTTGGCCTCCTGGAGCGCCCGCCTGCGGGATGCAGGGAGGTTCCGGCCCGCGCGGTTCCCGTAGAACGAAAGCATCGACATGGCCGACTGGAACGGCGACGCCTTGCGCCGGTGGCTCTGCTCGGCGGAGTGTTTCACCGAGCGGGCGATCTCCTTCGGTGAGCGCTTGAAGACCTGTTCCTCCAGAGTCATCGCGTCGCTGTGCTCCGTCACCTCGCGGGACCAATAGCGCCGCTTCGCTGTGTGCTTGCGGGAAGGGGCGGGGCCATGTGGCTTCTTCGTCGTGCCGGGCATCGCGGTTACCTCCGGGACCGGCTGGTCGCCTTGCGGGTGGCCGCCGCCTTGCGGGCGGTGGTCGTGCGCTTTCGTGCGGCGCTCTTGCCTTCGCGCAGGTCCTTCTTCGCTCGTTCAACAGTCGCCTTGTCGGGCATGACTTCCTCCCATTCGGGTTACGGTCCTGGCCCAAAGGTGCGGACGCTCCGCGCCCAGGCAAGCCGTGCCCCGTGTTCGGAGGGAGCCCCATGCGGTGGTGGTGCCTCGCGCTGTTGCTTGCTTCCTGTTCGGCTCACCGCTCCTCCGGTGGTGGCGCGCTGGACGATGCGAACGCGCGGGACCTGCGCGCCCGCATCCACGAGGCCCGGGGCGAAGCAGCCACCGAGTCCCGGCAGTGGAGCGTGGCGGCGGCGTCGTT
Organism: Corallococcus sp. AB032C; assembly: GCF_003668935.1. Taxonomy (NCBI): domain Bacteria; kingdom Pseudomonadati; phylum Myxococcota; class Myxococcia; order Myxococcales; family Myxococcaceae; genus Corallococcus; species Corallococcus sp. AB032C. The sequence goes on from NZ_RAWP01000009.1 coordinate 117,856, forward strand.
CGCGCTCGCTCGGGCCTCGCGGGATTCGCTCTCCGCGCAGTGGGGACAAGGACAGGCGGTGGACCGCGCCTCCACGCTGCGCTGGTCGAAGCGCATCCAGGGTTCGGTGCTCGCCCTGGCGTTCACGCCGGACGGCCGCGTGCTGGCGTCCGGGCATTACGACTCCGTCGTTCGTCTCTGGGACGTGGAGCGCGGCGAGCTGCTGGCGGAGCTCAAGGGCCACACGGCCGAGGTCCACGCCGTCGCCTTCTCGCCGGACGGCCGCTGGCTGGCTTCCGCGGGAAGGCCCGGCGAGCTCCGGGTCTGGGATTGGCGCCAGGGCCGGCCGCACGCGGTGATTCCCGGCCACACCGACGTCGTGCTCGGGCTGGCGTTCTCGCCCGATGGCAGGTGGCTGGCATCCGGTGGTCTGGACAAGGCGGTCCGCGTCTGGGACTTCGAGACGGGCGCGGAACAGCTGCGCTTCGAGCACGACGACAACGTCATCGCCGTCGCCTTCTCGCCGGACGGCAAGCGGCTGCTGTCCACGAGCGCGGACCGGAGCGCGCGGGTCTGGGACCTGGAGTCGCGCAAGGAGGCCCTCCGCCTCGTGGGGCACGGAGAGAAGGTGGAGGCGGGCGCGTTCTCCTCGGACGGACAGCGCATCATGACGGCGGCGGGCGACCGGGCCGTGCGCTTCTGGGGCGCCCGCTCGGGGCAGCTCACCGACGTGTTTCGCAACTCAGGCGATGTCTCCGTCGCCGCCATCGACGGCGGATTCCAGCTCCTGGTCCAGGGCGGATGGGATGGGCGCGTGCAACTCCTCGACGGCCATGGGGGCGCGCTGCTGGAGCGGATGGATGCGCATCACGCCGCCGTGATGAGCGTGGCCTTGTCACCGGACGGGCGCACGTTCGCTTCGGGCGGGATGGACGGCGTCCTCGACGTGTGGCGCCGGCCGGAGGTCCCCGCGCAGGTGCTGTTTCGTGGACCCGGCGTCTGGGTGGAAGCGCTCGCGTTCTCCCAGGACCGCGAGTTGATGACAGGCGGTGAGGATGGCTGGCGGCGGTGGCGCATCGCGGAGGGAAGGGACCTCCATCCGGAAGTGGGAGGAGAGGAGTCCGCGGTGTCCCTGGCGGTGAGCCCGGACCGCGAGCGCATCGCGGTGGGAATGCTGAAGGGGAGGGTGCTCGTGCTGGACGCGCGTTCGGGGCGGGTGTTGCTGGAGCTGCCAGCGGCGAACGGCTCCGTGCGCGCGGTGGCCTTCAGTCCGGATGGGGCGCTCCTCGCGGTGGCGGGCGATCCGGACATCCAACTCTGGTCCGTGTCCGACAGCAGGCCCGTGGGGCTTCTCCAGGGACACACCGGCAAGGTCTGGGCGCTGGACTTCGACAGCACGGGGCGCAGGCTCGCGTCGGGCAGTGCGGACAAGACGGTGCGGACCTGGGACGTGGAGCGGCGTCAGCCCCTCTTGCGGCTCGACATGGGCGAGCCCGTGCGCGCCGTGGTCTTCACTCCGTCCGAACCCCACCTGGTGACGGCGGGAATGCGGCAGCCCCTCCGCGTCTGGGACGTGACGGAGGGCCGGCTGTTGAAGACGATGGGCGCGAAGACGGTGGGCGTGCTCGCCCTGGCCGTGTCACCGGATGGCCGCTTCCTGGCTTCGTCGGGCGTGGAGGCAGGGGTGAAGGTCTGGGGGCTGCACTCCGGCGAACAGCTGGGGACGCTCACGGGCCAGCAGGGCTTCGTGGCGGCCCTGGCCTTCTCCCCGGACGGCGCGCTCCTCGTCTCCGCGGCCTCCGACCGGACGCTCCAACTGAACCGGTTCGACTCCATCGTCCATTCATCCCCGGCGGGAGCAGGCATCGACGAACTCCTGCGCCGCTATGGGCTCGTCTGGGACGAGGCGCGGTTCCTGCTCACACCAGCCGCAGGAAGCGATTGAGGTCGCGGAACAACCAGAGGGGATTGCCGTACCACACGGCCATCTCCAGCACCCCCGCCCAGACGACGAGCCCCAGCCGCACCGCCGTGGGCCAGCGAGGAGCGCGCAGCACACCCACGCACAATGGCACCAGCAGCAGCGCGGACGCATGCCACCAATGGCGCGTGTCGATGACCGCGAGCAGCACGCCCAACCCCACCGACGCGGTCACCAGCCCGTCCGACCCGCGCCAGGAGAGCGCCAGCACCGCCGCGCTCAAGCCCATCACCAGGGCCAAGGTGCCGGGCTCTCCGAGGATGGATGGCGTCGCCGCATCCGTCTGGGCGGCCAGCGGCGCCATCCACAGGAACGTGCGCACGCAGAGGGCCCCCGCCGCCGCCACCCCGAGCAGCGTGCCCCACGGCCACTGGCGCACCGGACGTCCATGCACCACGCGCCACAGCGCCACCACGCCCACGGCGACGAGGATGAGCGCCCGGTAGTGCAACAGCGCCGCGAGCGCCAGCCAGCGCAACGCGACCACCGGCCGGTCCTTCGCGAGCGCCGCCAGCGCCAGCACCCCGCACACGAGCCACGCGCCGTCGTACTGGCCATAAAGCGCCAGCCGCATCAGCACCAACCAGCAGAGGCCCCCCATCGCCCAACGGCCACCCGACGGGAGCCCATCCAGGAGCCGCAGCGCCGCGTAGAGCGCCACATGCGCGAAGGCCAGCAGGTACAGCAGGCACACCTGCCCGAAGGCCTGGGGTGACATGGGCACCCACTCGCCCACGAGCGCCAGGGGCAGGAAGAGCACCAGCGCGCCGGGTGGATAGACGTACGGCACCTCCAGCCACTGGTCGATGGCCTGTCGGTACGGGACGCCCTCGCGAAGCTCGCCCAGCGGCGCGGTGTAGAGCGCCTGGAGTCCGCTGTGCAGTCCCACCCAGACCACGTACGGATGGCGCACGTGGTCCGTGTAGCCCTCCTTCAGCGTCCCCCGTGACGTCACCCCGGACAGGGGAACTGCGGAGAGCACGAGGAGCGACAGCAGCGCGAGCAGTCCCCACCGCAGGGCGGGATGCCGGACGAGGATGCCGGGGCCTTCCATGACGTCAGGCGCTGGCGGCCGCCACGCGCGCGCGCAGGTCCTGCTTGAGGCCCAGCGAGAAGAGCACCAGGGTGAGCAGGTACACGGGCTCGATGAAGAAGAGCTGCGGGCCGCCCAGGGACAGGCCGTGGGTCTTCTTCTCGAAGACGACGTGCGCGCCCACCACCATCGCGAAGCGGAACACCATCACGCCCACCGCGATGCCCGCGGCCGTTCCCGTGGGAAGCCCCGCCACTGCTTCCGCGGCGAGCAGCGTGGGCACCAGCGGGAGGGCCATCAGCAGGCCGGCGGTCCACTCCAGCGTCATGGCGTACACGGTTACCGCGGCCACCAGCAGGTGCGCGGCGGTGACGGGCGTGCCGGGGATGCGCACCCAGCACAACGGCACCAGCAGGGCGAACGTGAAGAGATAGGCCCCCACGAAGTGCACGGCGCGGCTGACGCCGTTCTCGTGCAGGGGCATCCAGACGCGCATCTTGTCGGCGAAGCTCATGGCCCCCCACCGTAGGCCATCCGCGCTCCGGTTGCCTCAAGTCGCCATGAGGACCGCCTTGTCCTCGCTGGCGTGCTCCGGCACGAGCACCGCGAAGCTCTCATTGCCCACGCCCGCCCAGTCCGGCGTCGTGGTGCCCGGCGTGCCGTGCATGGCCACGGAGCCCGTGCCCGGCGCCAGCGAGTCCAGCCGCTTGGCGTGGAACTCAATCTGGAACTCCACGTTGGCGATGTCGCGCTGGAGCGCCGCGCGCTCGGCGACAGTGGCCGCGGTGGGCCGTGCCGCTCATGCCCGCGATGCTGTCGTCGATGCGCTTCTGCGCCGCCTCCAGGCCGCCCAGGATGTTCTTGAGCTTCCGCACCTCCATCTTGGACTCCAGCCCCGCCGCGCCGCTTGTGAATCCGGGCGCGGTCCGAGGCCTTGGCGGTGGACGAAGGGCACGGGTGGGGACCGCCGGTGTCTGCGATTGCGCCCGGGCCACTGTACCCGTCGCGAACCGCCGGGACCGTGTTGCATTCGGATAGAGGAGATTCCGGGCAAAGTCAGACAGTTCTGTCTCAGCCCGCGAGGGTGTTTTTCCCAGGCCGCGAGAACGTACGCCCGAGGGGCGAAACACGTCGCGGAGACAGGGTTGATTGTTTATAGACGTGTCGCCCAGGCCCGTCTGGAGGCAGCACTGAAGCACTCGCACCATAAGATCCTTCCAACTCACTCAGTGTATTGGTTCCTGGCGGGCCTGGCTTTGCTCTACGTGGAGGCGGCGGCGCTCCTGGATCCCCTGGGCGTGCCCCTGCTTCCGCACCAGATGGTCCAGGACGTGCTCCGGAGCGGGTTCGGCTTCTACCTGCTCCTCCTGGGCATCCCCTGCTGCATCTGGGTCCTGGGCTGGCGGGCCCGCGACCTCTTCGCCTGGCTGCTGGCACCGCACACCCTGACGGTGGACGACGAGGGCCTGCGCGCCGACGGCACGCGGATCCGCTGGCGGGACGTGCGGGAGATCATCGAACAGCACGCGGACGACCGGGTCATCCTGCGCCACGCGGGTGGAACGCTGCGGCTTCGGCTGGACCTGTGGAGCGACCCGGACGTCCTGCACGAGTCGGTGCTGGAGCAGGTCGTGTCGCGCCTCCTGGAGCGCGTGAACCACCAGGTCTCCGCGGGGAAGCCGGTCCGCTTCGGGCCGCTCGTCCTGGGGGACATGGGGCTCATCCACCGGGGGAAGCTCTGGCGCTGGGACGACATCGAGAGCATCCGCCTCCAGGACGAGGTGGACCAGGGCTACGCGTCCCGCGAGCTGGTCATCGTCGCCCAGGGCAAGGCCCGGAAGTTCGACGAAGCGAAGGTCATCAACGCGCCAGTCCTGCTGGCCTATCTGTCAGGCCGGCTGGCCGGCTGACGCACCCACGGGCATCCCGACATGGAAATCTACCGCTCCCCCCAGTCCAAGAAGCAGGCGGAAAAGCCGCGCGCCATCTACTACTCGCGGGGCAAGCTCATCGCGGGCGTGGTCATCTGGATTGTCGCCACGGGCCTCTTCGGCGTGCTCACCGTGCGGGCGCTCCCGGTGAGCAACATCTGGATCGCCGTCGCGTTGATCACCCTGGCCTCGGCCTGGATGCTCTTCAACTGCGTCCGGGGGCTGGGGAAGCTGGACAGCCCCGTGTTGCTCATCGGCCGGGACGGCATCCGCTTCCCGGATGGCGTGCTCATCGCCTGGGGGGACATGGAGGAGAACGTCTACCTCGACCAGTCCTACATGGGCCTGCCCGTCATGAAGATGGTGCAGATCAAGACCACGCTGGCGAAGCCCCGCGTGAAGAAGCTGCGGGTCTCCGCGCTCGCCATGGACAGCGACGAGTACATGGCGCTCTGCGACAGCTACAGCCAGGGCGGCGGGGCTCCCGCCGCGCGCTGACGGAAACCCGTACGCGCTTCAGCGCAGTGGGGGACGCAGCACGAGCACGGGCCGGCGGCTCAGGGAGAGCACCTTTCGCGCCACCGACCCGAGCACGGCTTCCCTCACGCCTCCGTGGCCGCGCGAGCCCAGGCAGAGGAGCTCCGCGTCCATCCGCTCCGCGGCCTGCACGAGCGCGAGCGCCACGTCCTCGCCGTGGAGGACCTCCAGCCGCGTGGTGACCTCCCGGACCTCCAGTCCCCTCGGCACGCGCTCCAGCAGGCGCTGCTTCAGGTCGCGGTGGAGCTCCGCGCCGGCGCGCTCGGGAATCACCGTCACCAGGTGCACCTCCGCGCCCGCGGGCGCCAGCGCGAAGGCGAAGGGGATGGCCTCGTCCGCGAGCGGCGACAGGTCCGTGGCCACCAGCAGCCGCCGCACCTGGGGCAGCGGCGCCTCGCCCCGGGAGGCAGTGGGGCTCACCGGCGCCACGCCCGCCGACATGGGCGCGAGCCGCAGGGCGTGGTGCGCCACCGAGGCCAGGTTGCCCAGGGCGTTGTGCGGGTGCGTGCCCACCACGAGCAGGTCCACTTCCTGCTCGCGGGCCAGGTCCACCAGGTGGTCCGCGGCGCGTCCCACGGCCATGCGCAGGTGCACGCGCGGCGCGACGCCCAGGCCCGTGTCCGCCAGCGCCGCCACCTCGCGGTGGAGCACGGCCTCGATGCGGGGCGCCACCTCATCCAGGTTCATGGGGGTGGGCAGTCCCAGGCGCCGGCATTGCTCGAAGGCGTAATAGACATGCCCCGCCAGCAGCTCGATGGGGCCATCCGCGCCCAGCTCCGCCAGCCAGCGCCGGGCGGCCTCGCTGCCCCGTGAGCGATCCACCCCGAACATCACGCGCAGGGGCCGCGCACCCGTGAGCCAGGCCTCGAAGGGGGCGGCGTCACGGACCCGCAGGAGCGGCACGGCGCAGTTGCTCGCGATGCGCTCCAGGCTGACGCCCGAACCCAGGGCGGCGGGCTCTTCGCGGGGCGTCCCCACCACCAGCAGCCGCGCCTCGTGCGCGTCGCAGAAGACGGCCAGGGCCCGCGAGGAGCCGCTCTCCAGCAGGGAGGACTCCACCCGCGCGCCCAGCGGCTCCAGCCGCCGGAGCTCCTCGCGCAGCAGCGCCCGCAGGCCTTCGCGCACGGGCTCGGCGGCGACCCGGAGTTGATCCGGGTGGACCTGGTGGACGAGCCAGAGCGGCAGACCCCGTCGTGCGGCGATTCGCGCGGCCACCTCCGCGGCCTGACGGGAACCCTCGGAGAGGTCGGTTGCGCAGATGATGGCCATGGCTGGACTCCAGGCGGGGGGAAGGCGCCGCACCGGGGCTTTCCGGTGGGCGGGTTCGCGCTGGGAGCGCGCCCCGCTGTTGCTTCCAGGCCTCTTCAGGATGCGTGCCGTCCCGCCCCTCCGGCGTCCCCGGCCCGGCCCGCGCAAGGGTTGCGGAGCCTGGAGGCGCGCGGGCGCAAAAGCTGCGCGCCTCCGGGGGACCCGGCCCGCGTCCCCCCTCGCGGCATGGGCTTCGCAAACCGTCGCGGGCATCCCTGGCGCAGGGGCGACCCGAGATGAGCCTCCCTGGTTGGCTGGACCCCGAGCGTGGCCACCTTCTCGCTGGTGCCGCTGGACGCCGCGCACCTCGCGCTCGCCCTGGGGCTGGGGTTCATCCCGGTGAGCGTGCTGGAGCTGCGCAAGCTCCTCTTGCGCGGGATGGCGCGGGCCCGTGCGCGCGCCCCCCGCGGCGGTTGACGCGGGCGGCCTTCCGGACTTTCAGCGGGGGCGCACCTGCTCGGCCCGGACCTCCGTCGCCTCCAGGGGCTCGCCCCGCTCGAAGCGGCGGATGCTTTCGAGCGTGGTGTGGGCGATGGCGCCCAGCGCTTCACGGGTGAGGAAGGCCTGGTGCGCGGTGATGAGCACGTTGGGGAAGGTGAGCAGCCGCGCGAGCACGTCGTCCTGGAGCACCTGTCCGGAGAGGTCCTGGAAGAAGACGCCTTCCTCCTCCTCGTACACGTCCAGCCCGGCGGCCCCCAGGTGGCCCGACTTGAGCGCCGCCAGCAGGGCCTGGCTGTCGATGAGCGCCCCCCGGCCGGTGTTGATGAGCATCGCTCCGGGCTTCATCCGCGCGAGCGCCGCCGCGTCGATGAGGTGGCGCGTGCCGGGCGTGAGGGGCAGGTGCAGCGAGAGGATGTCCGCCCGGGCCAGGGCCTCCGGGAGCGCCACGGGCTCCAGGTGCAACTGCCGCGCGTCCTCTTCCTTCAGCTGGGGATCCACCGCGAGCAGCCGGCAGCCAAAGCCGTGGAAGATGCGGGCGGTGGCGCGGCCGATGCGCCCCAGCCCCACCAGGGCCACCGTCTTGCCGTGCAGGTCGAACCCCACCAGCCCGTCCAGCGAGAAGTTCCACTCGCGCACCCGCGCGTAGGCGCGGTGCACCTTGCGGTTGAGCGCGAGCACGAGCGCCGCGGTGTGCTCGGCCACGGACCGCGGTGAGTACTCGGGCACCCGGACGACGGTCATCCCCAGCCGGGCGGCCTCCGCCAGGTCCACGTGGTTGAAGCCCGCCGAGCGCAGCGCCACCAGCCGCGTGCCCCCTTTCGCCAGCGCCTGGAGGCATGGGGCGTCCAGCCGGTCATTCACGAAGGAGCACACTCCGGGGAAGCCCGCCGCCAGACCCACCGTCTGGGGCGTCAGGCGGGGCTCGAACCAGGTGAGCTCATGGCCGAACGCGGCGTTGGCCTCCTCGAAGGCGGTGCGGTCGAAGCGGTGGGTGTCGAAGAAGGCGATGCGCATGGGCGTGTCCCTTCCGGCGCGCGAAGGCGGCCGCGGGCTCCTCTCCGGACTCTGCATCCCCCATGCGCGGCGGGGACACCGGCCCCGGGGGCTGGGTGGGCGCAAGCGTTGCGCGGTGCACGGGGGCTTTCGTGCAACTCCTGCGGGGCGCGCCACGCACGGCCCGGGACAAGAGTGGCATGCATCCTGTAGAGCAACGGGGGTGGGCCGCGCGGTGTGGGGGGCCCGGGACGCGATACGGGAAATGGAGGACGCTCGATGAATGCCACGCGTGACGAGGCAGGCCAGAGGTTGCGCCAGCGGTGGCGGGCCTTGCTGGAGCTGAGGCGCAAGCACCGGGACCTGCTGCGTGAAGTCACCGGCGCCGGGGCCCCCGAGTGGGTGGACCGCGCGATGGCCCTGGAGGAGACGCGGCTGCTCGACGCGCTCGACGCTCGTGAGGCGCGGGCCCTGGAGGCGCTGGAGCGTGCGCTGGAGGACCTTCCGGCGGACGGCCTGCCCCGGTGCGAGGGCTGCGGCGCCGTCATCGAGCCCGAGCGGCTCCATGTCCTACCCGAGGCCCGGTGCTGCCCCTGGTGCGTGGTGAGCGGACGATGAGCCCGCCTCCCAAGGCCCCGGTCGCCATCGGGTGGTTCGCGCTGGGGTACTTCGCCTGCTACCTGCCCTACAGCGCGCTGACGAAGGCGCTGAGCCTGGGCGCGCTGCCGGGGATGACCGCGGGGCTGCCGGGCTTCGTGCTGCTGCCCTCCACGGCGCTGGCCACGCTCGTGGGGATGTTCGCGTACCTGGCGTGGAGCGGCGCCTTCCAGCACGCGGGGCGCCGTCGCTTCGGGCCGGTGAGCCTGCCCTGGCCGGGGCGCTGGACCTTCCTGTCGGGCCTGTGCACCACGGGCATCATCGCCACCACCACGCTGGCGTACACCTTCGACGGCACCTCCATCGTCTTCATGATGCTGCTGATGCGCGGCGGCGTGCTGGTGCTCGCGCCGCTGGTGGACGCGGTGAGCGGCCGGAGCGTCGCGTGGCCCTCCCGTGTCGCGTTGGGGGTGAGCCTGGCGGCGCTGCTCGTCGCGACGGGGCCGGGCGCGGAGCCGCGCCTCTCCCTGGTGGCGGGGCTGGACTGGGCGGTGTACGTCGTCGGCTACTTCGTGCGGCTGCGCTTCATGAGCCGGCTGGCGAAGAACCACGTCCCCGGCGCGCGCGAGCGCTACTTCGTGGAGGAGCAGATGGTGGCCGCGCCCGCGCTCGTCGTCCTGCTCGCGCTGTGGGCCCTGGCGGGCGTGGGGGGCGCGGCGGCGCAGCTGCGCGAGGGCTTCACCGGGATGTTCACGCGGCCCACGCTGGCCGTGGAGCTGGCCGTGGGGCTCCTGTCCCAGGGCAGCGGCATCTTCGGTGGGCTGGTGCTGCTGGATGCGCGGGAGAACACCTTCACCGTGCCCATCAACCGCGCCTCCAGTGTGTTCGCGGGCGTGGGCGCGACGGCCGTGCTCGCGGCGTGGCTGGGGCTCCCCGGCGTGAGCGTCCGGGAGCTGGCGGGCGCCGCGCTGGTGACGGTGGCCGTCGCGGTGCTCGCGGCGCCGGGCGTGCTCGCGGCGCGGCGCAAGCGCTCCGCTTCCCTGTCTCTTCCCCCGGCCTCCTGAAGCCCGCACGGACGAGGACTCCATGCACGGTGACCCTATGACGACCCTGGCGCGGCGGATGCTCCTGTCCCGCCGGAACGTGCTGCGTGTGTGGTGCGCGGATGCGGCGGCCCGGACGCCCGTGCGGGGCTCCCGTCTCCCGCCGCACGAACTGGAGGAGGTGGAGGCGGCGCTCGAGCGCATCGAGCAGGGCCGCTTCGGGTGTTGCGAGCGGTGTGGGGGCGCCATCGGCCGGCAGCGGCTGCTCGCCGTCCCGGAGGCGCGCTGCTGCCTGGCGTGCGCGGATGCGCGTGCCCGGGACGTGAACGCATGAAGGCCCTGGGTTCATGTCTGGTAAGCAAGGGCATGGCCCCGGAACGCATCCTGGTCGTGGATGACGAGGTGAACGCGCGGCGCGCCCTGGCCACCCTCCTCGCGGAGGAGGGGTACGAGGTGCGTGAGGCCGCGGACGGCGCGGAGGCGCTCGCCGCGCTCCCGGACTTCTCACCCTCGCTGGTGCTCACCGACGTGCGGATGCCGCGCATGGACGGCGTCACCCTGCTGCGCCGCGCGAAGGAGGACGGCAGCGACGCGGCCTTCGTGATGATGACGGCGTTCGCCACGGTGGAGGCGGCGGTGGAGGCCATGCGCCTGGGCGCGGAGAGCTACCTCACCAAGCCGCTGGACCTGAACGCCGTGCTCGTCGTGCTGGGCAAGGCGCTGGAGACGCGCCGGCTGAAGCAGGAGACGCGGCAGCTGCGGGAGCGGGTGGCGGAGCGCTTCCGCGTGGGCAACATCATCGGGGACGCGCCCGAGCTCCAGGGCGTGTATTCCCTCATCCACCAGGCGGCCCCCACGCGGGCCACGGTGCTCATCCTGGGGGAGAGCGGCACGGGCAAGGAGCTGGTGGCCCAGGCGCTGCACGAGCTCAGCCCGCGCAAGGCGCGCCCCTTCGTGAAGGTGCACTGCGCGGCGCTCAGCGAGGGCCTGCTGGAGAGCGAGCTGTTCGGCCACGAGCGGGGCTCCTTCACCGGCGCCCTGGCGCGCAAGGAGGGCCGCTTCGAGCTGGCGGACGGGGGCACCCTGTTCCTGGACGAGATTGGCGAAATCTCCCCGGCCGTGCAGGTGAAGCTGCTGCGCGTGTTGCAGGGCCGCGAGTTCGAGCGCGTGGGCGGCACGCAGACGTTGAAGGTGGACGTGCGCATCGTGGCGGCCACCCACCGCGACCTGGAGGCGGAGGTGAAGGCGGGCCGCTTCCGCGAGGACCTCTACTACCGCCTCAACGTGGTGGCGGTGACGCTGCCGCCCCTGCGCCGGCGCAAGGCGGACATCCCCGCGCTGGTGAGCCACTTCATCGAGCGCTGCAACGCGGCCCATGGCAGGGCCGTGAAGGGGCTGGCGCCCGGCACCCTGGAGGCGCTGATGAGCCACGACTGGCCGGGCAACATCCGCGAGCTGGAGAACGTGGTGGAGCGCGCCGTGGTGCTCGCGCGAGGAGAGGAGCTCACGGCGGACGACCTGCCGCCCGTGCTGCGCGGCCCCCGCCCCAGCGCGGGGAGCGGCGACCGGCTCATCCCCGGCGCGACGCTCGCCGCCATCGAACGCGAGGCCATCCTCCGCACGCTGGAGATGGTGCAGGGCTCCACCACGCGCGCCGCGGAGGTGCTGGGCATCAGCGTGCGGAAGATCCAATACAAGCTCAAGGAGTACGGCGGCGGTGGCACCGGCCCGGACGAGGAGCCGGCCGCCTCTTGAGGCCCCGCGCGCAAGGAAGGGATTCGCCATGGAAGCCAGACCTGAAGGCGTGACGGACGACGTCCTGGAGGAGCTCCAGCGCTACGTGGGCTTCTCCGCCAGCGACGGGGAGGCCCTGCGGGAGCTGCACCCCATCGCCTGCGCGCACTTCGAGCGCATCGCGGACGTCTTCTACCGGCGCATCCTCGAACACCCGGGGGCGCGCAAGGCGCTGGAGGGCGGCGAGAGCCAGGTGGGCCACCTCAAGGTGACCCTCCAGGACTGGATGGGGTCGCTGCTCCTGGGGCCGTGGGACGCGGCCTACTTCGAGCGCCGCTGCCGCATCGGACGGGTGCACGTGCGCATCCACCTGCCGCAGCACTACATGTTCGGCGCCATGAACCTGCTGCGCCAGGAGCTGACGGCAGTGATGGAGGAGTCGCTGCGCGGCGACCCCGGCCGGGTCGCCCGACTGGACCGGGCGCTGGGGAAGATCCTCGACCTGGAGCTCGCCATCATGCTGCACACGTACCGCGAGGACCTGCTGGCCCAGGGGGCCCGGGCCGAGCGGCTGGCGACCTTCGGGCAGCTGGTGGGCTCCATTGGCCACGAGCTGCGCAACCCGCTGGGCGTCATCGAGACGTCGCTCTTCATCCTCAAGGGCCGCCCCGCCGCGAAGGAGGACGCGCGCGTGGCCAAGCACCTGGACCGCATCGGGGAACAGGTGGAGGTCGCCAACCACATCGTCACCAGCCTGCTGGACATGATCCGTTCCCGCCCGCTGGTCCGCGCGCCGCTGCGGCTCGCGGAGGTCTGGGTCTCCGCGCGCGAGGCCGTCGCGCCGCCCGAACACGTGCGCGTGCGCGCCGAGGGCCTGGAGTCCCTGCCCTCGCTGGAAGGGGACGCGGTGCAGCTGCGGCAGGTCTTCGTGAACCTGCTGCAGAACGCGGTGCAGGCCCTGGGCGAGCGCGAAGGCGAGGTGTGGCTGACGGCGGACGTCCCGGAGGCCGGGGTACGGCGGATCCGTTTGGTACTGGAGGACAGCGGCCCGGGCCTGGACCCGTCCATCCGCGCGCGCGTCTTCGAGCCATTGATGACCACGAAGGCGCGCGGGCTGGGGCTGGGCCTGGCGCTCGTGCGGCGCATCCTGGAAAGGCATGGAGGCGGCATCGCGTACGCTCCCGCCGAAGCCGGAGCCGGGCCGGGCGGGGCCCGCTTCGTGGTGGAGCTTCCCCTGTCGCTGGAGCCTTCCTGATGGGCCGCTTCCTGTTGGTGGATGACAACCGGGCCTTCGCGGAGAACCTGGCGGAGATCCTCGAGGACGCAGGCCACTCGGCCACCGTGGTGGACCGGGGCGAGGCCGCGCTCCAGGCCGCGCGCGAGGAGCGCTACGACGTGCTCATCACCGACATGCGCATGGCCGGAATGAGCGGCGCCGCGCTGGTGCACCACCTGCGCCAGCGGGACCCGGGGCTTACGGCCATCGTCGTCACCGCGCACCCCGGGGAGGCCGAGCTCGCGCGAGCTCGTGCGGAGGGCGTGCTCGCGGTGCTGCCCAAGCCGGTGCCGGTGCCCGCGCTGGTGGAGCTGCTCACGCGGGCCCGCCGCGACGGACTCGTCGTGCTGGTGGAGGACGACGCCCGCCTCGCGGACAACCTCACGGAGGTGCTGCGCGAGCGCGGCTTCACGGCCGTGGTCGCGCGCTCGGTTCCGGACGTGGCGGGGCTGGAGTCCGTCCGCCCCTTCGCGGCGCTCGTGGACCTGCGCGTGCCGGGCGGCCCTGACGGCGAGGCGCTGCGCCGCGTACAGGAGCGCTTCCCTGGCACCACTCCCTTCGTCGTCACGGCCTATCCGGAGGCGCTGCCCGCGGACTTCGAGGGCCGGCTGGTCCGCAAGCCCTTCGACACCGGGGCGCTGCTCGCGGAGCTGGAGCAGGTGCACGGAGGCCGCGCGTGACGGGGCCGGGGAGCGCGGGGGAGCGTCCCCGGGTGCTGGTGGTGGATGACAACGCGGCGTTCCTGGACAACATGCGGGAGCTGCTGGAGGACCAGGGCTACGTCGTCTCCAGCGCGACGAGCTGCGCGGGGGCGCTGGAGCGGGCGCCGGCGGGCTTCGACGTGGCGCTGGTGGACGTCCGGCTGCCGGACGGAGAGGGCACGTGGCTTGCCCCCCGGCTCAAGGCGCTGGTGCCGGACGGAGAGGTGGTGCTGCTCACCGGCCTGGGCATGCTGGAGGCGGCGGTGGCCGCGGTGCACGCGGGCGCGTGCGCGTACCTGCTCAAGCCCTGCGCCACGCCGGAGCTGCTGGTGACCCTGGAGCAGGCGCTGCGCCAGGTGCGGCTGCACCGCGAGAAGCAGGCGCTGGCCCGGCGCGCGCAGATGACGGAGAAGCTGGCCGCGGTGGGCACGCTGACCGCGGGCCTGACGCATGAAATCCGCAACCCCCTCAACGCCGCCGCCCTGCAGCTCACCGTCCTGGAGCGGCGGGTGCGCAGGCTGGAGGAGTCCGTCCAGGGGCCGCTCCTGGAGCCGCTGCTGCTGGTGCGGGATGAAATCCGCCGCCTGGACCACATCCTCGAGGACTTCCTCCAGTTCGCCCGTCCACGCGAGTTCAAGTCGTGCGCCGTGGCGGTGGCGCCGCTGTTCGAGCGGGTGAGCAGCCTCCTGGCCTGGCAGGCCGAGCAGCGCGGCGTGACGCTGGAGGTGGAGCCGCCGGGCGCGTTGGAGGCGTGGGGGGAGGAGGAGCGGCTGCGGCAGGTGCTGCTGAACCTGGCGCTCAACGCGCTGGAGGCGACGCCGCGGGGAGGCCGGGTGCGCTTCAGCTCGAGCGCGCGGGGAGGGGAGGTGGCGCTCTTCGTGGACGACAGCGGGCCCGGCGTGCCGGTGGAGACGCGGGGGAGGCTCTTCGAGCCCTTCTTCACGACGAAGGCGAGCGGCAGCGGGCTGGGGCTCTCCATCGTGCACGCCATCGTCACCCAGCACGGCGGCACCCTCCAGGTGGAGGATGGGCCGTTGGGGGGCGCGCGCTTCACCTTGCAGCTGCCTGGAACACCGGGGACGGAGGCGGGATGAGGCCCAGGACGCCCCCATCCCGTCAGGCTTCTACGCGGGCAGCGAGCCCTGACCGGTGGCCAGCGTGTTCATGAAGGACTTCACCTTCTGCACGTAGGTGGCGTCGCCGGTGCCGGCGGGGATGGCGTCCGGGTTGCTCTTGTCCACGCCGTTGGGCCCGGAGTTGTAGGCGCGCAGGGCCAGCTCATCGCTGCCGAACTGCGCCTTCATGTCCTTCATGTAGAAGGCACCCGCCAGGATGTTGGTCTCCGGGTCGGAGAGGTCCTTGCCCTGGAGCTCCGGGTGCTTCGCCTGCAGCTCCCCGTAGGTGTTGGGGTTGACCTGCATCAGGCCGGTGTCCGTCAGGCCGTTGCCGCCGTTGGTGGTGACGGCCGCCAGGTCGCCGCGCGACTCCTGCCAGATTTGCGCGGCCAGCATCTCCGCCGGCATGCCCGTCTTGGCGGCGGCGGACTCGATGGCGCCGCGGAACTTCTCCAGCCCCGCGGGCAGGTTGCCGCCCAGCTTCGAGCCACCCGAGGACGAAGTCGTGGGGCCCACCACGCCGGTGTTGCCGTTGGACGCCTGCGACTGCGAAGCCGACGGGCCCACGACGCCGGTGTTGCCGTTGAGCGCCACGGGAGGCCGCGACGTGTCCTGCGGGGTGAAGCTGCTGTCGGAGAAGGACTGCGAACCCGTGCCGCACTTGCCGCCCGAGGCGCCCTGCGCACCCTGGGCTCCGGAGACACCCTGGAGCGCCTGCGCGCCGCCCGGCACGGCCTGCGCCACCAACTGCACGATGGACGTCAGCGCGGACAGCGTGTCCTGCAGCAGCTTGCCCAGCTCCGCGCCCTTGCCAGAGCCGATGTCGAAGCCGTCCTTCTGGAACGCCGCGAGCCCCGGCGAGCCCGGCTTCTGGCTGGAGGAGAACCCGTCCACGCCACCCGGACGACCCGCGAGGCGGGGGGAGGCGGCGTCCTGCACCGGCAGGCGGGACACGGAAGCAGAGGTGCTGCGGAGGGGCGAGATGGCCATGGCGGGGGACCTCGAAAGGGATTGGGTTCGGGTGAAGCGATGCAGGACCCCATAGCAGCCGGTGTGCCAGTCCCCAGGGATGGGGCGGCCGCGGGCAACCCACGGATTTCACGGGCAACGCGAAGGGGCGCTGGAGCCCGTGTGGGGCCCGTGCCTGGTGACTCCCGTCACCGGCCCGATGGCCTCCGTCATCATCCGAACCCGCCGTCACCCTTCGAATGACAGGGGGCCGCGCGTCGTGCAGAACGCTCCCATGGCCGACATCACCCACCGCACCGTCCGGACGAATGGCATTCATCTGCACCTCGCCGAGGCCGGTCAGGGCCCGCTGGTCCTGCTCCTCCATGGCTGGCCGGAGTCCGGGTACTCGTGGCGCCACCAGCTCCTGGCGCTCGCGGACGCCGGCTACCACGCGGTCGCGCCTGACGTTCGCGGCTACGGCCAGAGCGACCGGCCCGAACCCATCGAGGCGTACAGCATGAAGAACCTGCTGGCGGACTTCGTGGGCCTGCTGGATGCGTTGGGGGAGAAGACCGCGGTGGTGGTGGGCCACGACTGGGGCTCGGCGATGGCGTGGAGCTGCGCCGCGCTGCACCCGGACCGCTTCCGCGCCGTCGTGGGCATGAGCGTGCCGCACCTGGGCCGCACGCCCATGCCGCCGACCCAGCTCTTCCGGCACGTGTTCGGGGACAAGTGGTTCTACATCCTCTACTTCCAGGAGCCGGGCATCGCCGAGGCGGAGCTCGAAGCGGACATCCCGAGGACGCTCCGCATCACCCTGGGAGGCACCCCCGGCTTCGACACGAAGGCCGAGGCCGTGAAGTCGCGCCGCCAGGGCGACGGCTTCCTCACCGGCCTCCAGGCGCCGGAGTCGCTGCCCGCGTGGCTCACGGAGGCGGACCTCGCGCACTTCGCGAAGGAGCTGACGCACAGCGGCTTTCGCGGCGGGCTCAATCGCTACCGCAACATGGACCGCGACTGGGCGGAGTTGCCCGAGCTGGCGACGGCCCTCATCCAGCAGCCCGCCCTGTTCATCACCGGGGAGAAGGACCCGGGCCGCGCCTTCGCTCCGATGGACGCCATGAAGGCCCTGGTGCCGCGGCTCCAGGACGTGCTCGTCATTCCAGGCGCGGGCCACTGGATTCAGCAGGAGCGCCCCGCGGAGGTGAACGCCGCGCTGCTGGCGTTCCTGAAGTCACTGCCCGCGTGAATCCCCGTGCCGGGGCAGGCGCACGGTGAACGTGGTGCCTTCCCTGGGGGTGGAGGCGACGTCGACGGTGCCGCCGTGGGCGTCCACCAACTGCTTCACGATGTAGAGCCCCAGGCCCACGCTGCGGCCGGTGGAGCCCACCTCCGACGTCGCGCGCTGGAGGGGTTCGAAGATGCCGGGCAGCTTCTCCTGGGGAATGGGCGTGCCCTGGTTGTGGACGGACAGGCACACCCATCCGTCCTCCCCCCGGGTCGTCACCTGCACCGGGCTGGCTTCGGGGCTGTACTTGATGGCGTTGGTGACCAGGTTCTGCACCACCTGGGCAATCCGCTCGGAGTCCCACTCTCCGGTCGCGTCGCCCCGCTCCTGCACGCGCAGGGTGCGGCCTGGGTGCGCCGCATCCACCTGATCCAGCACCTGCCGGGCCACCTGGTGCAGGTTGGACGCTCGGGGCGCGATGGGGATGCCCGTGCCCAGCCGGGCCTGGGTGAAGTCGAGCAGGTCGCTCACGAGCCGCACCGCGCGGTGTACGGCGGACTGGATGCGCAGCACGGACTGGGCGGTGCGCGCGTCGAGCTCGTCGCGGCGGGCCATGGCGCTCACCGTCAGGTGGATGGCGTTGAGCGGGGTGCGCAGGTCATGGCTGACGATGCCGATGAGCTGCTGCTCGAAGTCGACGCGGTCCTGGAGTTGCTGGGCCAGGACGGCCGCGCGCTGGTGCGACCTCACCGCGTCCGTGGCGTCCCAGGCCACCGCCATGAAACCCTCGACGGCGCCGGCCATGTCCCGCATGGGCACGTGCGTGAAGTTGAAGTAGCGCTCCACCCGCTCGCCCGTCTCCGGGCGGGTGAACTCGAAGCGCTCCTCCGTGAAGACCCGGGACTCCCCCGTCTGGAAGACGGGGTCGCAGGACTTCTCGATGATGGACGGCCCCAGCTCCTCGGGCAGCACTTCTATCAGGGGCCTGCCGAGCAGCTCCCTGCACCTTCGCTCCCAGAAGCGGCACTGGACGGGGTTGGCGAACTGGATGACGTGGTGGGGGCCCCGGAAGATGGCGATGCCCACCGGGGCCTGATCGAAGATGGCGTAGAGCTTGCGGCGCTCCGCCTCCGCTTCGGCACGTGACGCCCGCTCCCGGGCAAGCAGCGCCGCGCGTTCCTCCTCCGCCTGCTTGCGCGCGGTGATGTCGAAGAAGGAGCTGACCGCACCCACGACGCGGCCATCGGGCGTGCGGAGGGGCCGGGCATTGACCGACAGCCAGATGCGGCTGCCTCCCGTCTGGTGGATGCCAACCACGTCGCCGGTCGCGTTCTCTCCCGTGCGGAGCGCGCGCATGTGGGGATGCTCTTCGCCGGGGTACGGGCTGCCGTCCTCCCGGATGGCAGCCCAGCGCGGATCGAAGGCGGTGCGGCCCCGCAGGTGGTTGGCGGACAGGCCCAGCTTCTGTTCCGCGGTGGCGTTGGCGAAGCGGATGGTCCCGTGCTCGTCGTGCAGGGTGACGCCCTCGTCCAGCGAGGCGAGGATGGCGCTCAGCCGCGCCTCGCTCTGCCGCAGGGCCTCCTCCGCCAGCTTGCGCTCGGTGACGTCCTGCGTGACCTTCACGAACCCGCAGGGCTGGCCCACGTCATCGCGCAAGAGCCACAGGTCTATGTCCGCGATGAAGAGGCTCCCGTCCTTGCGCTGCCGGGGCTCCTCGCCCTGGTAGTGCCCCGTTTCGAAGGCCTCCTTCAGCTCCGTTTCTGGACGCCCCTGCTGGCGGTAGTCCTCGGGGAAGAGCATGCGGAAGTGCTGGCCCAGGACCTCCTCGGTGCGCCAGCCCTTGATGTGCTCGGCGCCCGGGTTCCAGCTGATGATGTGCCCTTGCAGGTCGATGCCGAAGATGGCGCGGTCCTTCGCGCTCTGGACCAGGAAGCGGAAGAGCACATCCGTGTTCTGGCCTGCGTGCGTGCACTCCATGCGTGCCACGGTTCCTCCAGGTCGTGAAACACGCGAGCTGTGAGACACCGTTCCCCGCGGCACAGGGAGCGGACGCGCCGGGCCCCGGCCGGAGCGCTGGTGTCAGGCGAAGGCCACCCAGGCCGCGACGGCGATCATGCAGGCGCCGAAGGTCCAGCCCTGGATGCGCAGGGCACGTTCGGAGTGGAAGCGTCCCAAGATGAGCTTTCCGCCGTAGATCCACGGGAAGTGGCACGCCAGGCAGACGACGAGGAAGGCAGCGGTGAGCTGCGCCGTCTGGGAGAACATCCCCCGGGCGGGGTCGAGGAGCTGGGAGAACATCACCAGAATCATCGAGTGGATCTTCGGGTTGAGCGCGACCGCGAGCAGCCCCTCCCCGAACCCCAGGCGCGTTCTTACGTCGCTCGCCTCCCTGGAGGTGGCCGAGGCGCGGAAGAAGCCCCACGCGAGGTAGAGCAGGTACACGACGCTGCCCCAGCGCAGGACCTGGTGCAGCGCGGGCAGCCCTTGCAGCGCCCGCCCCAGGCCGATGCCGTAGAGGAGGCACAGCGCGACGTTGGCCGCCTCGAAGCCCATCCAGAAGGGCAGCGTGCCCCGGACGCCGAAGCGGCCTCCGGCGGTGGCGAGCACCGTGTTGCCCGGCCCGGGGCTCACCACCATGGGCACCGCGTAGCCCAGGAACAACACCCACACCTCGGCGGAAATCATGACGGGGCACCTCGCGGGCGCGGCGCGTCCATCGCGCCTTGTCACCGCGGGGGACAGACAGACTCCACTTCGGAGCTCCGACCCAGCGAGCTATCCTCGCGCGCTCGATAAAAGGGGCTCATCGAGCATGCGTCGCATTCCACCGCTGGGTGCCCTCCGTGCCTTCGAGGCGGGAGCGCGGCACCTGAGCTTCACCCGCGCCGCCACGGAGCTGCGCGTCACCCAGGCCGCCATCAGCCATCAGGTGCGGCAGCTGGAGGACTGGCTCGGTGTCTCCCTGTTCGAGCGCCGGGGCCATGCGCTGACGCTGACGGTGAGGGGCGCCGAGTACCTGCGCGAGCTGACGCCCGTGTTCGAGCGCATGTCCGAGGCGACCACGCGGCTGTACGCGCGCGAGCAGGGACCGCTGCGGCTCACGGTGCTGCCCTCCGTCGCGGCGTGTTGGTTGTTGCCGCGCCTGGAGCGCTTCCGGAAGCAGCATCCGGACATCGAGCTGCACGTGAACAGCTCCGAGGCGCTCTGGGACTTCCTCGACGACCGCTTCGACGTGGGCATCCGCTCCGGGCTGGGCCGGTGGACGGGGCTCAAGGCGGAGCAGCTCGCGTCCGAAAGGCTCGCGCCCGTGTGCACCCCGGCGCTGGCGAAGCGCCTCCGCGCGCCTGGGGACCTGGGCAAGGTCCGGTTGCTCCACGACTCGCCCAAGGATGGCTGGAGGCGCTGGTTGGATGCCGCAGGGGTGTCAGGCGTGGACGCGGACCGGGGCCCGGTGTTCAACGACGCCGGATTGGCGCTCCAGGCGGCCCGGCTCGGAGATGGCGTGGCGCTGGGGCGATTGATGCTCGCGGCGGATGACCTGGAGGCGGGCCGGCTGGTCCAACCCTTCAAGGCGGTCCTCCCCAACGACTTCAGCTACTGGCTCGTGCATCCGCGTCCCCTGACGGGCCGGCGGGACGTGGCGGCGTTCAAGGCCTGGGTGCTCGAAGAAGCCCGGCGCTGACCGCGCTTCACGCGTGGCGCGAACCGTGGGCGGACGTGGCGAGGTGTATCTCCGCGGAGTCCATGTGTATTGCCATTCAATCGGAATCCTGCGGCGGCGGTGCGCATTCGCAGTGAAATATGACTATTCTCGTAATTTAGGCTTTCCAGTTTTCGTCTTCAATCGCAGACTGTCCGTGCGTCAAACCCAGACCCGGAGGACATCGTGCGAATGCAATGGATTGCGCTGGTTGTCGCGTTGGGAGCTGTCGCCTGCGGAGGGAGTTTCGAGCCGGGGGAGGCGGACACATGGGGAACGCATGAAGCGGGGCTGACCATCACCACGGAGGACCAGGTCGTGGCCCGGCTGCCCGCGAGCACGGGTGCGGGTTATGGCTACGGTGAATACCTGCCGCCGGGCTACCTGACGTCCACCACGTCCTATCCGGTCATCATCCACCTGAACGGGAACGGTGAGTTCGGCACGTCTCCGACGGAGGCGGACCTGCTGGGCATCGTGACGCGCCATGGGGCGCTGAAGAAGATCCACACCACGGCCCAGGGCAAGGCGTACTTCGGACAGAACCAGGTGATGGTCTTCACGCCGCGAGCGCCGACGAACTGGCAGCCGGCGGCGATCGACGCGTTCATCAGCTTCATCGTGGCGAACTACCGCGTGGACACGACGCGCATCTACCTGACGGGTATCAGCTTCGGTGGCTACGGTGCCTGGCAGTACGCGTATACGTACGGGAGCCGTCTGGCCGCGCTGGCGCCCATGGCCACCAACATCGGCGCGCCGGGGCCCACCCTCACCCAGCTGAAGAACGTGCCGGTGTGGGCGGTGCACTCGTTCGCGGACGGCAGCTCGCTGTCGGCGGAAACCTCCTGGCTGATGAGCGTGACGAAGAACTACGGCATGTTTCAGTCGGTCCAGGTGACCTCACCGACCCAGAAGGAGACGTACCTGTTCCCTGGCGCCAGCAGCCCCGTGTGGACGTTGCAGACTGGCGTGGTGGCCACCGGGAGCGACATCGCGCGTCTCACCGTGCTGCCCGGCGGCGTGCACGACTGCTGGACGCAGCAGTATGACAACTACGCGTTCTGGGATTGGCTCCTCGCCCAGCACCGCTAGTTTTTCCGGCTCGTGGCCGCGAGGATGTATCGGGGCAGCAATTCCTCGCGGACCCGCTTCCACAGCGCGAACTGGCCGTAGTTGGCGCCGGTGAAGGCCACGGCCAGGTCCAGCTCGGGGATGACCATGACGTACTGCCCGCCGTTGCCACCCGCTTCGTACTCCGCGTAGACGCGGTCGCCGACCTTGAGCTTGTGCCGCCACCACGCGTAGCCGTAGGTCCTGCCGGGGCTCATCTCCGCGTGGCGGGCCGTGGAGCGCTCCACCCAGCGCCGGCTGATGACCCGCCGTCCGTTCCAGACGCCGCCGGACAGATACAGCTGTCCGAGTTTCAGCGCGTCTCGGGGGCGCAGGTAGAGCCCGCCGCCCAGGTATGCGTCGCCGTCGGGTGAGAGGTTGATGTGGTGGCGTCGCATCTGGAGCGGGGTTGCGACGGTGCGCTCGAAGAGTTCCGGCAGCCAGGTGCCCGTGGCCTCGTGCAGGACGGCGCCCAGCAGGTGGATGCCCGCGGAGCAATACACGGAGGTGTCTTCGCCGGGCTCGCGGGCCATGGGCAGGTTCAGCGTGTACGCGTACCAACCGGAGGGTTGGTCCTGGACGGTGTTCTCGTTGCCAGGGGAGCTGTCGTCGTTGTCGTCGCACGCGAGCCCCGACGTCATGGTCATCAGGTGTTCCACCGTGATGCGCGCCTTGCGCGGGTCCTGCGCGGCCAGCGCGGTGCCGCCGGGGAGCAGCGGGTACACAGGTGACTCCGGCCGCAGCTTCGCGCCCTGGTCGATGGCGGCGCCCACCAGCAGGGGCGCGAAGGTCTTCGAGGCGGAGCGCAGGTCGTGCGGCCGCTCAGAGTCCTGGCCGTGGAAGTACTCCTCGACGACGAGCTTCCCGTGGCGCGCGATGAGCAGTCCTTCGATGAGCGGCGTGGACGTGGGGCCCGGTGTCGTGTCGAGGATGCCCTGCATCAGCGCGCGGATGGGCGCTTCATCCATGCCGACGTCCGCGAGGGATGCCGTCGTCCAGCCGTCGCCGTCGGCGATGGGCTTGCGGTAGGTGTAGACGGGTTCGGCGGGCGTGCGGGGCTGGAGGCCCACGGCCTGGTCGCGTTCGAGGCGAGTGAGGTCGAGCGTGCCCAGGAAGAGGACGTTCAACGACAGCTTCCCGGCGTCGGTGTCATACGTGCCGGTGAAGCGCATCCCGCCGGGCCGGGTCTCCACGAGAGAGACGGCGCCGTCCTTCAGGGAGACGCGGAAGGTGCCCTGTCGTCCGAGGTTCTTCTCCGGGTTGCGGATGAAGGCGTGGATGGCGCCGTCCGGCATCTCCTGGATGACGAAGTAGAGCGTGAAGCGATCCTCCAGGGGCGCGACGCTGCCGCGCCACACGTCCTTCTGGAGGAGGCGCAGCTCCATGGGCGTGGCGTAGCGGACGCCGCCCACGAGGATGCGCGGTTGAATCCAATGCCCGGTGATGCGTTTCCCATCGGGTGAAAGCGACCCGCGGAAGTCACCCTGGCCCCCAGGGAGCGTGAACGTCAGGGACTGCTTGTCCAGGACGCCGGTGGCGGTGAAGCCTCCAATGGATGCACGCCAGCCGCCCGGGTCGCGGAAGAGGGTGAGCTCGCCCCGGACCTCGGGTCCATAGGTGCGCTCTCCGCCCCAGGTGCCGACCAACGCCTTCGCGGGGTCCGCGCCCTGGGCCAGGGCCACTCCCTGGGAGAGAGTGGCCAGGAGGAGTGACAGTCTCAGGAGGGACGGGCGCATGCGGAGGGCTCGCGGTGTCGGGGCAGGAGGGCGCTTGCCCTACGGGTGAATGCGCACCCGATTGCAGGAGCTGGAGCTCAGTCCTGCGCCGTGGGACGGACAATCACCTCGCCCACGTCCACGTCGGCGGGCTGCTCGATGGCGAAGGCCATGGCCCGGGCAATCGCATCCGGCGAAATCGCGAGCCTGTCCCGGACCTCCTCGAACCGGGCCCGGAGCTCCGGATTCTTCACGTGCTCGAGGAAGTTCGTCCGGGTCATCCCTGGCGAGATGACCGTCACCCGCAGCTTGGGGCCCGCTTCCTGGCGCAGGCCTTCGGAGATGGCTCGCACGGCGAACTTCGTCCCGGCGTAGACCGCCTGGCCGGGCACGATCCGGTGCGCAGACGTCGACGCCGTGTTGATGAAGTGTCCGAAGCCCTGCTCGCGGAAGACCGGCAGCGCCGCGGCGATGCCGTACAGCACCCCCTTGATGTTGGTGTCGACCAGCTCCTCCCAGTCGTCGACGCGCAGGTCGTCCAGCGGAGAGGTCGCCAGACTGCCCGCGTTGTTGATGAGCACGTCCAGCCTGCCAAACCGCTCACAGGCCATGCGGACGAGCCCGGCGAGGTCCTCGCGCCGTCTCACGTCGGTGTGTGCGGAGAGGGCTTCTCCTCCCGCCTTCGTGATGCGCTCCACCACGGGTTCCAGCCGCTCCAGCCGGCGTGCGCCGAGGACGACCTTCGCCCCGCGTCCAGCGAGCAGCACCGCCGCTGCTTCGCCAATGCCGCTGCTGGCTCCGGTGATGGCAATGACCTTGTCCTGGATGCCTGACATGACGCCTTCCTGCCCGGCCAGGTGAGGGGAGGGCCGGGCCTGCGATGCAAGACGTAGCCATGCCGGGGCACGCCGGACTTGGACGTTGTTGGCATGGCGTGCAGGTCAACAACGTCCAAGCCAGGAGGGAGGCTCATCATTAGGATCCAACCGTGCCCGCGCTCCCTCACTCCGTCGTGGATGGCCCCCTGTCCATCCAGACCTTCCTGTTCCCGGAGCTGCCGGGCTTGCGACTGGTGCGCTACCGGACCGACGGGCGGCTGCTTCGCTCCGTGAAGGAACGTTTCTCCGTGATGCTGACGCAGCGGGGGCACTCGGAGTGGTGGGGGCGGGGCAAGGTCCATTCCACCTCGCCCCGAACGGTCGACCTCAAGCAGATGGGCGAGGTGCACCGCGACCTGCGCCGCGATGGACCGGCCCGGTTCCAGGTCATCGCCTTCGACGAGTCCCTCGTCGCCGAGGCCCGAGAGGCGCTGGGCGCGCCGGCCTCCGCCCGGCTTCGCGAGCTCCAACTCGAAACATCGCGGCCCGCGGCGGCCGACTTCGTGGGCCTCCACGCCGTGCTGGATGCGGGCCTGGAGGGACGCTCCAGCGCGCTCGCGCTCCAGACGGCCCTGGCCGAAGCCCTCTCCTCGCTGGTCGGATGTCTGGAGCATTCAGGCGCAGTGGATCGGCGCTACCGCTGGCCCATCCGGCGCGTGGTGGAGGCCCTGCACGAAGCCATTTCGGAGGGCATCACCCTGGAGTCGCTGGCCCGTCAGGTGGGCTGGAATCGGTTCCACCTGTGCCGCGCCTTCCGCGAGGAGCTGGGCATGCCTCCGCACGCATACCTCACCCACCTGCGCGTCTCGCGAGCTCAGCGGTTGCTGTCACAGGGACTGGCGCCCGCGGAGGTCGCGCTCCAGGTCGGGCTCTATGACCAGAGTCTGCTCAACCGGCACTTCAAGCGCATCGTCGGCCTCACCCCGGGGCAGTTCGCGCGCGCCGTGCAGTGAGGCCGCCGTCACGGGCGCTGGGTGCGGCGCTACCGGGAGGGCTCCCGGAAGACGGCTTCGATGTTGTTGCCATCCGGGTCCAGCACGAAGGCGGCGTAGTAACCGGCGGGATAGCCCGTCTCGACGCCGCGAAGTCCGGGCGGCCCGTTGTCGGCTCCGCCCGCCGCCACCGCGGCCGCGTGGAAGGCGTCGACCTGGGCGCGGCTCGTGGCGGCGAAGGCCGTGTGTTGCTTTACGCCGTGCGGATGGAAGCGGTCGACCCAGAAGATGGGGTAGTCCCGGCCATAGCCAATGCCATCCGCCCCCGTGTCCTGGGGAAGCTGGATGGCGCGGCGCAGGCCGAGCGCCCCCAACGCCGCGTCGTAGAAGGCCGCCGAGCGGGCAACGTCCGCGACGCCAATGCCGGTGTGATCAATCATGGCCCTCAGTGTATGGGCGCGAAGCCGCGCTCGCGCATCAGCGCGTCGAGGCTCGCGTCCTTTCCCCGAAACTTCCGGTAGCCCTCGAACGGGTCGACGGTGTTGCCCACTGAAAGCACGTGCTCGCGCAGCCGTGCGGCCACCTTCGCGTCATAGGCACCTCCGGCTTCCTGGAAGGCCTCGAAGGCGTCCGAAGCCAGCATGTCCGCCCAGAGATAGCGGTAGTAGCCCGCCGCGTAGGCGTTGCTGGCGAAGACGTGTCCGAAAAGGGGCATGCGGAAGCGCATTCCGACCTCCACGGGCGCGCCCATCTGGCGGAGCACGTCGCGCTCGAAGGCGTCGGGGTCGACTCGCTTCGCGCCCGCCAGGTGCATCTTCATCTCCACCAGCGCGGAGGTGAGGAAGTCCACGGTGTAGAAGCCCTGGTTGAACGTCGCCGCCTTCTGGATGCGGGCCACGAGCGCCTGGGGCATGGGCTGTCCCGTCGTGTGGTGCACCGCGAAGCGGCTCAGCACCTCCGGCGTGGCGAGCCAGTGCTCGAACAGCTTGGAGGGGAACTCCGCGTAGTCGCTCACCACGCGGCCTCCACCGAGCGACGGGTACGTCACGTCGCCGCTCAGCGTGTGCAGTGCGTGGCCGAACTCGTGGAACAGCGTCTGGGCGTCACGCCAGCCGAGCAGCGCGGGGCTTCCCGCCCCCGGCTTCACGAAGGGCATGCTGATGGCCACCAGGGCCGGCACCTCGCCACGGAAGCGCTCCTGGACGCGGTACGTCTCCGTCTGCCCTCCGTTGTATTTGCCCTCCCGCGCGTAGGGGTCGAAGTAGAGGAGCCCCCGCTCCCGGCCGCTCTCCCGGTCCTTTACGGCGAAGACGCGCACGTCCGGGTGGAAGACGGGCACGTCCGGCGCGGGCGTGAAGGTGTAGCCGAAGAGCTGGCCCGCAACCCAGAACATGCCCTCGCGCAGGGTCTCCAGCTGGAGGTATGGCTTCACCTCGCTGTCGTCGAAGTCATACGCCTGCTTGCGCACCTTCAGACGCGATTGAACGTCCGGCCTGAGTCCTGGAACGCGGCGACGGTGTTCTCGAAGGTGGGGGGCTCCTTCGAGTCCGCGATGGCGGCGACCTCGCTCCGCGCCTGCGCCATGGCGGCTTCGAGCGCTGGAGCGAAGTCCTCCACTCGCGCGCGGTCGAACGGCGGGACGCCTCCATGGGGCCCGGACCAGGGCGCGAGCAGGACATCCGGCGACGAAGCGGGGGCCGCGAAGGCCGTGCCCGCCAGGAGGACGAGGCATGCTGCGATTCTGTGTCGTGGCATGCGGGCAGAATACGAGCCAGGATTGAGGGGCATCCATCGAATGGAATTCGCCCAGGAGCCTCGGATGGCCGCACTCGACCGAATTGATCGCGAGATTCTGGAGGCGCTCCAGAACAATGCACGGCTGTCCAACAAGGAATTGGCCGCGAAGGTGGGGCTGGCCCCGTCGTCGTGCCTCGCGCGGGTGAAGCGGCTGGAGACGGACGGGGTCATCCGCTCCTATCGCGCGGACCTGGATCCGCGCTCGCTGGGGCTGGGGCTCCAGGCGCTCATCGCCGTGCAGCTCCGGCTCCACGTGGGCGAGGCCTTCGGCAGCATTGGCGACCACCTGCGCTCGCTGCCGGAGACGGTGGCCGTCTATTGCCTGGGCGGCACGACGGACTTCCTGGTGCACGTCGTGTGTCGGGACACCGAACACCTGCGCGTGCTCACCCTCCAGTCCTTCACCAGCCGTCCGGAGGTGAGCCGCATCGAGACGTCGCTGGTGTTCTCCTTCGCGCGCTCCGGGCTGCCGGTCGACCGCGGCGCCTGAACGTCACCGTGCGCCGTCCCAGCCGGGCTCATGAAGTCCGCCTGGGGCGAGGATGAGGTTTCTCTCACGCACGGGTGGCGAGGGCCGGACATCGCTATATGCGTCGTGCCGGGGCGGAAACGCCGCTGGGTAGACACGGCCACCGGCTTCTGGACATCACTCCGCCTTCCTCTCACCGCGCGGCCCCGGTGGGTGATAGCGGTGACGGTGCTGTCGGGAGGACTGTCCTTCGATGTGGCACGGGAGTGCAGGGTCTTCCAGGGTCGTCACGCTGCTGCTGCTGCTGTGTGGCGGCATCGCGCTGGGGGAGCCGCTCACGCTGCGCCAGGTGCTCCTCGAAGCCAGGAGTCAGGCTCCGGCGCTCGCACAGGCCCGGGCACAGGAAGCCGTGGCGCTCGGGGACGAAGAGGTCGCCCGGACCTTCTCCCCGCTGACCCTGACACTGGGGGGAGGGGGAAATGATCCCCGGTGGACCGTGGGATTGGCCCAGAAGCTTCCGGCCCCGGGCGCCCGGGCGGCCCGGGTGCTCGCCGCGGAGTTGACGGCCCGTGGCGCCGCCGACGAGCGCCGCGCGAGCGAGGCCCTGGTCCGGGCGGATGCGCGGCGTGCCTACTTCTCATGGGTGCGCGCCCACCAGCTCCTGGAGACCTCCGCGCGCGCACTGTCGCTCGCACGCGAGTCGGAGGCCGCCGCGGTGCTGCTCTTCGACACCGGCGCGGCCCCGGAGCTGGACCTGCTTCAGGCCCGCATCGCGCGAGGCTCCGCCGAAGTCCAATGGCTGACCCGCCAGGGTGAGCTCGCCGCCTCCACTGCGGCGCTGGCGCTGCTGCTGGGCCGGCCACCAGCCGCGGTGTTGGACCTGGTGGACACCCCCCCGCCCGGCCTGCCTCCCCTGGAGGCTGTGCTGGCCCGAAGCGCGCAATCCCCCACCGCGGAGGCACGGCAGGCCGACGTGGCGGCGGCCGAGGCCACCCTGCGGGCGTCACGACGGGAGCGGTGGCCCACGCCCACGGTGGGGGTCTCCGTGGAGGCGGATGGCCCCGCGGGCCGCAGTGTGTTTCTTCGCGGCGCGCTCGACCTGGACCTCTCCCTCCCCGGCCTGGGACGCGGAGAGACGGTCCGCGCCGAGGCCTCGCTGGAGCTCGCGCGCGCCCGCCAGAACGAGGAGCGGCGTTCCCGGTGGACGGAGCTCGTCTCCAGCCATGCGCGCCTGTCCGCCGCGCTGGCGGGGCTCGCGCGCTACTCGGAGGAGATCCTCCCTGCCGTGGTGAAGACGGAGGGCATGGCCCTGGAGTCCTATCGCGTGGGCCGCAGTCCCCGGGTGGCGCTCAACGCCGCGCTCCAGACGGCCACGGACATGCGGACGCAGGCCATCGAAGCCGCCTTCGCCGCCCAGTCCGCCTTCGCGGACCTCGAACTCGCCGCCGGGATGCCCCTCGATGAGCCCTAGATTCGCGCTGCTCGCCTGTCTCTTCGCCTCAAGCGTGGGGTGCCAGCGGACGCCGCCCGAGGAAGGCGCGCCGCCCCTGCCGCGCGTCCGTGTCGCCATGGTGGCTCCGGCACAGGCCGTGCGCGGGCTGCGCGTCGCGGGCCTGCTGTCGGCGCCGCCCGGGCGCGAGGTCCGGCTCTCACCGCTGGTGCCCGGGCGACTGTCGCTGCTGCGCGTGTCGGAAGGGGACCGGGTGCGAGCGGGCGAAGTCCTGGCCCAGGTGGACACGGTCAACGCCACCGCGGAACTCCAGCAGGCGGAGGCCTCACTGCGCGAAGCCACCTCCGCGCTCGAGGTCGCGAAGGAGAAGCGTGCGCGCACGGACGTCCTGGCCGAGCACGGGGTCGCGGCCCGTCAGGACGCGGAGCAGGACCGGAGCGCGGAGGCCGCCGCCCGCGCCGCCGAGGCCCGGGCCCGGAGCGTCCTGGAGTTGGCGCGGCGGGGCATGGGGCGCACCTCGTTGCAGGCCCCCTTCGACGGAGTCGTGACGGCCATCGGGGTGCGGCAGGGGGAGCTGGTGGAGGGCGCTGGTCCCCCCGTGGTCCAGGTCTCGGCGACGGATCCGCTGGAGCTGCGTGCGTTCGTCACCCAGCAGGAGGCCGCGGCGGTCCACCCCGGTCAACGCGCGACCCTCACCGTCGACGGGCTGGACGATGCCCGCGAGGGCGAGGTCGCCGCGGTGTCCCCTTCCGTGGATTCGCAGAGCGGCAACGTGCTGATCCGCCTGCGCTTCGCCAACCCGCGCGGGGAGCTGCGCCTGGGCGCGACCGCGCGAGCCCACATCGTCGTGGCGTCGCTGGGCAGCGCGCTGGCCGTGCCGGCATCGGCGCTCCTGCCCCAGGAGGATGGGGGCGTCGCGGTCGCGCGGCTCGGGGACGGGCGGGTCCACCGGGTGCCGGTCCACGTCGTCTCCGAGGACGAGGGCGGGGCCATCGTCCAGGGGCCGCTCGCGGTGGGCGAGCCCGTCGTCGTGGAAGGGGGCTACTCCCTGCCGGATGACGCCGGGGTGGAGGTCCTGCGGTGACGTGGCTGATGCTGCTGCGGCGCAACGCGCCCGGGGTGGTGGTGTTGCTGGCGGCGCTGACGCTGGCGGGAGTGCTCGGCGCGACCCGCCTGCCCGGTGGGCTCTACCCGGAGGTGACCTTCCCGCGAATCATCGTCGCCGCGACGCTGAATGGCGCCAGCGCGCAGACCCTGCGGTTGTCCGTGACCGGCCCGGTGGAGGAGGCGCTGTCCACCGTCATCGGCGTGCGGCAGGTGCGCTCCCGGACCATCCGCGCGGCCGCGGAGATATCCCTCTGGTTCGACTCGAACACGGACATGGAGCAGGCCCTGGGGCTCGTCAATGCGCGGCTCGCGGAGGTTCAGAACGCACTGCCCGCGGACGCGACGCTCTCCGCCGAGCGGCTCACCCCGTCTTCCTTTCCCATCCAGACCCTCGCCGTCACCGGGACGGCGGACCCCGCCCTGCTGCGCGAGTTCGCCCTGCGGACGCTGCGTCCCGGCCTGGCGGGACTCGCGGGAGTGGGGCGCGTGGACGTGGTCGGCGGCGACGTGCGCGAGCTCGCCATCACCGTGGACGCACAGCGGCTGGAGCAGGCGAAGCTGGACCTGCCCACGCTCGCCACCCAGGTGGGCAGCGCGCTCGTGCTCGAACCGGCGGGCCGGGTGGACGTGCACTACCAGCAGGCGCTGGTGGTGGTGCGGGGGCCGGTGGACTCGCCGGACCAACTGGCGGCGCTCGTCGTGGGCGGGACGCCCGAGGCGCCCGTGCGGCTGGGCGACGTCGCGCGGATCCAGGAGGGGCACGCGGACCGGCTCTCCCTGACGTACGCGAACGGCCGGCCCGCGGTGCTCGTCAACGTGGGCCGGCGACCCGGGGCGGACGCTGTCACCCTGGCGCGGGACATCCAGGCGGAGCTCGACCGGGTGCGGGCGGGACTGCCGCCGGGCATCGACGTCGAGCTCTCCTATGATCAGGCCGGGCTCATCGCCCGGTCCGTGGCCCACGTGCGGGACGAGGTCATCCTCGGCGGGTTGCTCACGCTCGCGGTCGTGGGCCTCTTCCTGCGTTCCTGGCGGGCGATGACGGCCGCGGCGGTGGTGCTCCCGGCCACCCTGGCGATGACCTTTGGCGTGCTCTGGCTCGCGGGCGGGACGCTCAACCTGATGTCGCTGGGCGGGCTGGCGGTGGCCATCGGGTTGGTGGTGGACGACGCCGTGGTCGTGGTGGAGGCGGTGTACCGCCGGGTGGCGGCGGGGACGGAGCGGTGGGCGGCGACCGCGGACGCGCTCCGGGAGATCGCCTGGCCCGTCACCAACTCCACGCTCACCACGGTCGTGGTCTTCGCGCCGCTGTCGCTGCTGCCCGGCGTGTCCGGCCAGTTCTTCTCCGCCCTGGCGTTCACGCTGTGCACCGCCGTGTTGTTCTCCCTCGTGCTGGCCGTCACGCTGACGCCGCTGCTGTGCGGGTGGCTGCTCGGCGCGCCCGGCGGGCATCACGCGCCCGAGCCTGTCATCCCGGCATTCATGCTCACGCAGTGGCGTGCGCGGCCGGGAGTGCTGGTGGCCGGCGTGGCGCTCCTGACCGTGCTGTTGGCGGTGTTGGACCGGGGCGTGGAGACGGGGTTCCTGCCGGAGCTGGATGAGGGCGCGTTCGTCGTGGACTACTTCACGCCGACGGGCACCTCGGTCGCGGAGGCGGACCGGCTGGGGCGCGCGCTGGAGGCGGTGGTCGCGGACATCCCCGAGGTCACGGGCACCAGCCGGCGCCTGGGCGCGGAGCTGGGGCCGCTGGCGGCCACCGAGTCTTCGCGGGGCGACCTGACCGTGTCGCTCTCCCCGAGGCGGACGCGCAAGGGCCAGGACATCATCGAGGCGACGCGCACGCGGGCGGAAGCCGCGCTCCCCGGCGTCCGGCTGGAGTTCGTGGAGCTGCTGCAGGACGTGCTCTCCGACCTGGAAGGCGCGCCGGATCCCGTCGAGGTCAAGCTGCTGGGACAGGACGTCCAGGTGCTGCGGGACTTCGCGCCCCGCGTCGCCGAGCGGTTGCGGGACATCCCGGGCCTGGCGGACCTGTTCGACGGCGTCACCGGGTGCATTCCGGAGACCCACCTGGATGTGGACCTGGTCCAGGCGGGCCGTCTGGGTTTCACGACGCGGGATGTATCGGCGCAGGTCCGGACCGCGCTGTTGGGCGATGTCGTTGGGACGATCCCCCGCGAGGGCCGGCAGGTGGATGTGCGAGTGCGGCTGCGTGACGCCGACCGCACGGAGCCCCAGGTGCTCCAGCACCTGCGCCTGCGGACTGCCTCGGGGCAGATGGTTCCGCTGACGCAGGTGGCGCGCGTGCGCCAGGAGTGCCAGCCCGCGGAGCTGCTTTCGGACAACCTGCGTCCGCTGGTGGCGGTGACGGGGCGGCTGGAGGGGCGGGACCTGGGCAGCGTCACCGCGGAGGTGGAGGCGCGGCTCGCCACGCTGGAGAAGCCAGCGGGGGTGGAGGTGCGGCTGGGCGGTCAGCGCGAGAGTCAGCGCGAGTCCTTCAAGGCCCTCGTGCTCGTGCTGGTGTTGGCCACGCTGGGGGTCTTCCTGGTGCTGACCTTCCACTTCCGCGGGGTCGTGCTCCCGCTGCTCATCCTGGGCTCGGTCCCCGTGGCGCTCGCGGCGGGCGTCGCCTGTCTGCGGCTCACCGGCACGCCGCTCAACGTCTCCTCGTTGATGGGCTGCATCCTGCTCGTCGGGCTCGTCGTGAAGAACGGCATCCTCCTGCTCGACCGGGCGGAGGAGGGACGCGCCGAAGGAATGGCCGCGGCCGAGGCCGTGAGCCACGCCACCGCCGTGCGCCTGCGTCCCATCCTCATGACGACGCTGGCGACGCTGCTGGGGCTCGTCCCGCTCGCGCTCGGACTGGGGGAGGGCGGCGAGCTGCAGCGGCCGCTGGCCATCACCGTGCTGGGGGGCCTGTCCCTGTCCACGTTGACGGTGTTGGTGGGACTGCCGGCGGCGTATGTGCTGGTGCGCCGTCACCCAGCCTCCGCGAAGAGTTGAGGGGGAAGTCACCTCGCGGCGCGGCTCCGCGGCCAGCGCTGTAACCTTTTTTCGTCCTCGTTCGTGGTGGTCGTTGGATGCCCG
Source organism: Corallococcus sp. AB032C (assembly GCF_003668935.1). NCBI lineage: Bacteria > Pseudomonadati > Myxococcota > Myxococcia > Myxococcales > Myxococcaceae > Corallococcus > Corallococcus sp. AB032C. Next base: position 150,949 of record NZ_RAWP01000009.1, read on the forward strand.
GAATGCGCCGGGCGCCGGGACGGAGGACGGACATGCAGGCGACGAAGGTGGCCGTGGTGGGCGGGGGACTGGGCGGGCTCACTGCGGCGGCGCTGCTCGCGCGAGGCGGCTGTGAGGTGACGGTGTACGAGCGCTCCAAGCACCTGGGAGGGCGGGCGAGGACGACGGAGGTGGAGGGCTTCCGCTTCAACCTGGGGCCGCATGCCCTGTACCGGGCGGGCGCGGCGTTTCGGGTGTTGGAGCGCCTGGGTGTGAAGCCCACGGGAGGCATTCCGAATCAGACGGGCTCCCATGCGCTGGTCGGCGGCCGGCTGCACACGCTGCCTCGGGGCGCCGTGACGCTGATGACGACGGACGTGTTGTCGCTCGCCTCGAAGCTGGAGGTGGCGAAGCTGCTGGCGGGGCTGGCCCGCATCGACACGCAGCCGCTGGGGTCCATGTCGATGCGCGAGTGGTTGGAGACGCGCCTGACGCGAAAGGACAGCCGGGCGCTCGTCGGGGCGCTGATCCGCGTGTCTTCGTACTGCGCGGACTTCGAAGCGCTCAGCGCGGAGGCGGGGCTGAAGCAGCTCCAGTGCGCGACCGCCGCGAACGTGCTGTACGTGGACGGAGGCTGGAGCACCCTGGTGGACGCGGTGGAGCGGCTGGGGCGCGAGGCAGGCGTCCGGCTGGAGCTGTCCGCGCGAGTCGAGGCCGTTGTCCTTCAGGAAGGGGGCCAGCGGGTCGAAGGCGTGCGGCTCGCGGACGGCAAGGTGCACCGCGCGGATGCGGTGGTGATGGCGGGGAGTCCCGCGGACGTGGCGGCGCTGATGCCGGGGGACGCGGTGCTCGCGCGGGAGGCGCGGGAGGCGGTGCCCATCCAGGCTGCGACGCTGGAACTGGGACTGTCGTCCCTGCCGAGGCCGGATGCGTTGTTCGCGCTGGGACTGGATGGGCCCTGGTACGCGTCGGTGCATTCGGCCTCCGCGAAGCTGGCCCCGGAAGGGGGCGCGATGGTGCACGTGGCGAAGTACCTGGGCGGCGCGGACACGGAGGCGAGCGAGGCGGCGCTGGAGGCCGTGATGGACGCGCTCCAGCCGGGATGGCGCGCGAAGGTGGTGGCGCGGCGCTACCGGCCCTCGCTCACCGTCAGCGCCGGGCTGCCCCGGGCCGTGAACGGCGGGCTGACCGGGCGTCCCTCGGTGGAGGTGCCGCACGTGGGCGGCCTGTTCCGCGTGGGCGACTGGGTGGGCGCGGAGGGCATGCTCGCGGACGCATCCCTGGCAAGCGCCGAGGCCGTGGAGCAAGCCCTGGTGCGACGCACCGCGACGTCCCAGCGCCGCGCGGCGGGAACTTGAGGCGGATGGGCGTACAGGGCAGGAGCCCCTCCCCGGCGGCGCCGAGCAGAAACTTGTCCGACAGTCGGACAAGTTGGGCGACCTTGGCCGGGCTCCCGGGCTTTGGCCCCAGGCTGCGGAAACGTGTCCGACAGTCGGACAGGTTGGGGGACCACGGCGGGGCTCCGGGCGCTGGCCCCAGGCTGCGGAAACGTGTCCGACAGTCGGACAGGTTTGGCCCGGTCCAGGCCCGGAGGGGCTCGGCGTGGAGATTCGGGGGCTTGGGGTACGAGGCATCGCGGCGCTCCGGTGATGCTCTTGGATTGTTGGAACGTGAGGACTTGAACGGGATGGATTCACAGGCGCGAGGTGCACTGGGGCAGGCGGCGCGTGAGCACGAGCGCTTCCTCTGGGGGCTCTGCTACCGGATGACCGGCGTGGCGGCGGACGCGGACGACCTGGTGCAGGACGTCTATGCGCGCGCGCTCGCGACGCCCCCCGAGCGCCTGGACATGCTGCGTCCCTGGTTGACCCGCGTGGCGGTGAACCTGGCGCGAGACCACCTGCGCCGTCGCCGCCGCGAGGGCTACGTCGGTCCCTGGCTGCCCTCGCCGGTGGAGACAGGCGATGAGGAGGTCCTCCCCTCGGTGGAGGCGAGTCTTCCCGGCGGCGGTTCGACGGAGGGGCGGTACGAGCTGTTGGAGAGCGTCTCCTTCGCCTTCCTCCTGGCGCTGGAAGTCCTGTCGCCCAAGCAGCGGGCGGTACTGCTGCTGTGCGACGTCTTTGATTACTCGGTGCTGGAAGTGGCCGAGGCGCTGCGCATGAGCGAAGTCAACGTGAAGGTCGTGCACCACCGCGCGCGAGCGGCGATGGCCGAGTATGACCAGTCACGTTGTGTGCCCACGCGTGACGTGCAAGCTCGCACGCGGGCCTCTCTGGAGGCCTTCCTGGGCGCGCTGGTGACGGGAGACGTGGCCGCCGCGGAGGCGCTGCTGGCCTCGGATGTGCGCGCACTGTCGGATGGTGGCGGGAAGGTGCGCGCGGCCCTGGTGCCCATCGTGAGCCCCCAGCGAGTCGTCCTCTTCATGCGCCGGCTGATGGAGATGCGGGGGCCACCCGTGGCGTGGGAGGCGCGGATGTTCAACGGCCTGCCCGCCGTGGTGGCGGTTTTCCATCCAGGGGCGGATCCGATGCTGGCCCTGCACATGGTGCTTCGCGTGGACTTGGACTCCAGCGGACGCATCCATGCGCTGCATTCCGTGTTGGTGGACCGGAAGCTCATGGGGGTGCGCATGCCCGCGCCGGAATGACACGGACTTCTTGGAAAAATGGTCCTGATAGAACTTTAGAAAATCGCATCCGTTTGAGCGGACTCCCCGGGAGTGGCGAACAGGGCTCGCCACGTTCATCTGAGAGGAACTCGAATGTCGATGCGGAAGATGTGGGTCCCCAGGATTCTGGTGTTGGGTGGTCTGACGTTGCTCGCCGGTTGCGGCCGTGAGCCCCGCCCCGTGGAGGTCATCCAATCCCGAGGCGCTGGAGACGTGGCGCTATTGATTGAACGAGAGGAAGGCGCGGGCCCCTACGTCGAAAGCACGGCGGAGCGCTTCCGGGTCGTCGCCTCGGGCGAAGCCATCAAGTCCGTGCGCTGGAGCACCGACGCGGGAGTGATTGAGCCCTCCCAGGAGCGGGTCACCTGGACGCTGCCCGCGGCGGGGACGGCGTCCCTGTCCGTCTCCGTCGAAACGGAGTCCGGAAAGACGGCGGAGGCCGCATTCCACTTCAGCGTGGTGGCCGCGCCGCTCGCCACCAGCAGCGCCATCGACCCGGGCCCGGACGTCACGGGGGGCAACTGCGACATCGCGTTCGACAGCATGGGCAATGGCCACGTCGTCTACACGAACGAGACCCACAACAGCCTGTGGTACGGCCGCTGGGACGGCACGGCCTGGCAGACGGAACAGATTGACGGACCCGGTTTCAACAACGGTGGCGAGTTCATCCTGAAGGGCGTGCTCGTCGTCGACCCGGCGACCGGCACGCCGCACGTCGCCTATTCCAAGGGAGCCGGCATCATCACGAGCGCGTCGCTGCGGATGGCCTACGCCACGCGAGTCAATGGCGCCTGGAGCCGTGAGGACGTCGACTCCACGCCCATGGGCCGCATGACCATCGCGCTCAACCCGGCGCAGGCGCAACAGCCGGTCATCGTCTTCGGTACCAACGCGTCGGGAAACGTGCGGATCTCGACCCGGACGGCGGCCAACACCTGGTCCACCGTGCCGTTCACCGTCACCAATCAGGTCCTCACGAGCGACGCCCTCTTTGACTCGACCGGCGCGCTGCATTTCATTACCCACCAGCCCACGTCGACGAGCAGCGCCGCCCAGTACCTGCGGGTCCTCCGGGGCTCGGCCGTGGAGTCCTTCCCTCTGAAGACCATCGGCAGCCTCACCCCCTGGCTCTCGACGGCCTGGGGACCGGACCCTGAAGGATCCCCTCATCTAGCGAGTTGATCAGCATACGCTCGCTCGGCGGCTGCGTGCGAAGGCGCTGGTATCCGCGCAAAGAGGCAGCCACCATGAAACGCAAGGTGGCCATCGACGCAGAGCAG